>CAMDFE010000216.1 GCA_945897395.1 Chryseobacterium gleum
TCCAGAGCTGTTTTTAATGGTCCCACGAATGGTTGCTGATTGCGAAAAGGCGAACGACGAAACAAGGATTAGTAATAAAAATAAAATTCCTTTCCGCATGTTTCTTACTGTTGAGAATCTAGATCACCACTCTTCAATGAACGCATGAAGTTACCCCAAGCGTCTTTGCTCAATAAATTTCCACCCGAATAAAATCCGTTGGTATATCTGTTTTGAATTTGCGAAGAAGCCGAACGATAAGATTGGGCGCTGAAGTCTACCATTCCGTCGTAATTCACAATATCATTTCCCTCACGATGAAAGGAAACGTATTCATCTCCGGGTAAATCCAGTGAGAGTATCTCAGCTCTTAATCGAGTTCGAGAAGGATAGGGCAGGATGTATGCTGTTGGAAGCATGTAATTTTCCATGCTCATGACTTGAACCATGGAAAGCTGATTTTCTTTCGAGTCAGCAGGAATAACAAAAAAGGAATCTTTCAATCCCGTGCACGAAAAGAAAAGCGTATCCCCAACCATGACTGGCAAATTGAAATAACCGACGCGTCCTGAATAGGTACCTCTGCGGTCTTTCGCTCTATAGATTGCCACAAATCCCGCAGGAAAAAGAGAGTCGCTAATCAATACAACACCCGAAACTTGAACAACCTTAGGCGGCATTTGCGCATCAGCAGAGCTCAGTCCTAAAAAAAGCAGGGATATTATAACGAGTAAAAGTCTTCCTTTCATTGCAACAAAGATAGTCAGTTGTATTTCGACAATCCGAACTCTTATTAAAGAAAATTATTGCGCAAACGCTTTCAAGTCTTTACTTTGCATTCTGAATTATGAGCACACCCATTGGAATACCGAAAGGAACAAGAGACTTTGCGCCAGATGTTATGCGCAAACGAAACTATTTGTTTGGCGTAATACGCAACGCATTTGAGAAGTACGGCTTCCAACCGTTGGAAACACCTTCCATGGAGAACCTTTCAACCTTAACTGGTAAGTATGGTGAAGAGGGTGATCAGCTTATTTTCAAAATCTTAAACAACGGCGATTTCTTGAAAGACGTCGATTCAGATAAACTTTCAGACTCGCGAAAACTCTCTTTTGAAATCTGCGATCGTGCACTTCGTTACGACTTAACAGTTCCATTCGCACGCTTCGTGGCTATGAACAGAAATACTGTTGTTCTGCCTTTTCGTCGCTATCAGATTCAGCCGGTATGGCGTGCAGACCGCCCACAGCGCGGACGATTCAGAGAGTTCTATCAGTGCGATGCTGATGTTGTTGGAACAGATAGTTTATGGGTGGAAGTTGAATTGGTTCAACTGTTCGACGAAGTGCTTTCGAATTTAAATCTCCCTGGATTTTCAATTGTGATTAACAACAGAAAGATTTTAGCCGGAATTGCTGAAGCAACGGGAGCGGCCGATAAGTTTATGGGGTTGACTGTTGTTCTTGACAAGTGGGACAAGATAGGAGAGGAAGCCGTTCAGAAAGAATTGAGCGAAATTGGAATTCCCGATGATACCTTCCAAACGTTCAAATCATTGAATGCGCTTTCAGACTTCAACGATAAAATGAATTTCTTGAAATCTGTTTTAGGAAATTCTGAAACTGGATTGAAGGGAATTGAGGAAATGACTTTTGTGTGGAATGAAGTTCAGAAGTCAGGTTTGAATAAAGGTGAACTTGTATTCGATGTTTCGCTAGCGCGTGGATTGAATTATTATACTGGAGCCATTTTCGAAGTGAAGGCGAAAGGCATTCAAATGGGGAGTATTTGTGGGGGCGGACGATACGATGATTTAACGGGAAACTTTGGATGGAATGGCGTTTCAGGAGTTGGAATTTCATTCGGAGCCGATCGTATTTTTGAAGTTCTTTCAGAGTTGAACTTGTTTCCTGAATCTACAACCTCTGGAACGAAAGTGCTCTTGGTTCAATTCGGTGGTGAAACCACATCGGCTGCGTTTCATTTGCTGAAGCAAATACGAAACGCGGGAATCGCTTGCGAGATGTATCCGGAAGAAGCGAAGTTGAAGAAGCAATTCAAATATGCCGACGATAACAAAATTCCTTTTGTGGTTGTTGTTGGTGAAGATGAAGTGAAGTCGGGCCTATGGCAAATGCGCAACATGACTACCGGTGATCAACAAGCGTTAACAACGGATCAGCTGATTGGATCGCTGTCTTCGTGAGGTTCGATGTGAATGTCTACGAACCATTCGAATCCCATCTTACTTGAGAAACAGGCCGAATGGAAGACACGCGTGAGCTGCTAAAAGATATTCAGGAAATTAAGGTCAAGTAGGGCTGTAAATTAGTTTTTGCACTAAACACAAAAACACCTATTTTTGCACCCGTTTAACAGTAAAAAATAAATTATGGGAAACTTACAATGGGGCGATATCGTGCTCTATTCAATTCCAGCGTTAGGTCTGCTTGGAATTTTATTCATGGCTATTAAGTCGGCTTGGGTAACCAAGCAAGATGCTGGAGATGAAAACATGCAAGAGCTTGCGGGTTACATCGCAAAAGGTGCTATGGCATTCTTAAAAGCAGAGTGGAAAGTGTTGGCTTACTTCGTGGTTATTGCAGGTGCGCTATTGGCGTGGTCTGGAACCCTTGTTGAGACTTCATCTCCTGTTATTGCAATCTCATTCATTTTTGGAGCTGTCCTTTCTGCATTAGCAGGATATATTGGAATGAACATCGCAACTAAAGCGAACGTTCGTACAACACAAGCAGCACGCACAAGCTTATCACAAGCGTTGAAAGTTAGTTTCACCGGAGGATCTGTAATGGGTCTTGGTGTTGCTGGTTTGGCTGTAATAGGGTTGGGTTCATTGTTCATTTTGCTATACACCATTTACGTTAAATCGGTAGGTGCAAGTGTAAACGGAGTGGAAATGGAAAAAGCATTGGAGGTTCTTGCGGGATTCTCTTTGGGTGCTGAATCGATTGCATTGTTCGCACGTGTAGGTGGTGGTATTTATACCAAAGCTGCTGACGTTGGAGCTGACTTGGTTGGAAAGGTTGAAGCAGGTATCCCGGAGGATGACGTGCGTAACCCTGCAACCATTGCAGATAACGTAGGTGACAACGTAGGTGACGTAGCGGGTATGGGAGCTGACTTGTTCGGTTCTTATGTTGCAACCATCTTAGCAACTATGGTATTGGGAAGAGAGTTGATTTCGAAAGATGATTTCGGCGGAATTGCTCCAATCTTATTGCCAATGTTGATCGCTGGTTTAGGAATTGTTTTCTCGATCATCGGTATGATGTTCGTTCGTGTGAAAGACGAAATGGGCAACGTACAAAATGCATTGAACCTAGGTAACTGGTCAAGTATTATTCTTACAGCAATTGCCTCGTTTGTAATAGTTAATTGGATGTTGCCAGAGACGATGACATGGACAGATTCTGCTCGTGGAGTTGTTGTAACGAAAATGGGTGTGTTCTGGGCAATCATGGTTGGTCTTG
>CAMDFE010000217.1 GCA_945897395.1 Chryseobacterium gleum
TGTCAAAGGCTGTAGAGTAAAATCAGGTACAGTTACGGTTAATGTATCTGTAGCATTGCACTGCGCTGGCACACCCGGCATGGAAACCATAATTACGGTATTGCCTGAAATACTTTCTAAAATCTGAACTGCTCCGTTTCCATCGAAACCGGGAGTAGCATCACCGCTTAACACCGACCAAGTATAGGTGGTGCCTCCGGATGCCGTCACTGTTACAGGTGCGTTATTGCAAATGGTGGCAGTGGTTGGATTAAGAGTTACACTCGGAAAAACATTCACTGTAACCACTTGAGTGTCTGATTGTGGGGCGGTACAGGCGTTGTCTATTGCATTAAAATTTATTGTTTGTGCTACCCCAACCATTGAGGGTTGAGCTGTAAAACAGAATGTGGCAGAAGCCGGATTGTAATTTACCGTGCTTTGAGTGAAAACGGGAGTGCCCGCATTTAAACCTGCGCTCCATGTAGAAGTTATTGTAATAGCTCTGTACAAATTAGTGTTCGAAGCAGAAACTGTAAAGCATACACTATCACCCGTGCAGGCATTTATGGTTGCAGGGCCAGCAAGATTCGCGGGGATATTAATGCTCTGAATTTCTGGATTAGCAAAGGTTGTAGGTGTAATTGCACAATCGCGAATAACAAAAACCATGTTCTCGTAGTATGTTCCAACTACGTTTGCACCTTGCGAAATTGTTATCTGAACGGTAACAATATAATTTCCAACCGCAATAGCGTTGGTATTGATGGAAACCGCACCGGTAGTTGGATTTACTGTTGCACCCAATGTATTTACATAGCCCGGAACATTAATTCCTGCATCTAACGTTGCTCCGGTAGTTTGTGGCGTTGAAAGCGTGTAAGATGCAGTTATTCCAGCTGGAAGAGTTACGGTAGGAGTATGAATGAACACCCCGTTATTTCTACAAACATAGGGCACTTGCATAGAAGTAAACACCGGAGAATCCGCACAGTAATTTGTATTGATTAACGCGTCTAGGTAAGCGTCTGGCAGCGAGCTATAATTGATATTGTTGAAGTAATTCCAATCTCCTTCGTTCCAAATAACTTCCCAAGTGCAACCGGGAGTTAGGGTTACCGTAGCCTGATATGTTAGCAATTGCGTCCCTGGAGACAAGCCACCAACGCATGAGCTACTTGGCAATTCACTCGCGCACAAATTCGAAATCTCAGTCGTACTAATAAGGTTCAGCGTAATATTTTGAGGATTCAGAGTACATCCTGTTGGAAAAACAAACAGGTTTTCTGCAGACAATGCTGGACTCGCACCAAAACAATCTTTGTAGATCCTCATTGTAATGGTGTACTGATTTCCTCCAAGACAATCCCAAGTTAGATTTCCGCCTAAGACGTGATTAGCATTGACGGAAGAAGCCAACATAAAAAAAGTTGCAATTGCAAAAAGGCGAATAAAGAAACGCATCGTTTTATTTTTCAGTACTATTAAAGTGCAATTTACTAAATAACCGCTCAAACAATGCCCTTTTCCGCATGCAGAAAAGGAAAATTGTTCTGGTGATAACGTTCGTAAATAGCTTTCCTAGAATAAAGACCAACAAACTCATTAAAAAGGTGCATGAAACTTTTAACATTCATTTCACATTGGACTAGCGAGGAGAGGCAATTGTAGAATATATTTGCCTTAAAATAAAATGGTAATGAAAAAACTTTTACTTCTCTCTTTTTCTTTTTTAGCCTTGTTTACGGCTAAAGCTCAATGCAATCAAATCTTCATCTCTGAAGTTATTGAAGGATGGAGCAACAACAAAGCGGTTGAAATTTATAACCCTACTGCAAATACTGTTAATCTTAACGGAATAGGTTTGGTTCGTTTTTCAAACGGAAGCACTTCTTATGGAAGCATAGCATTATTAGACGGATATTCTATTGCAGCGCACGATGTTATCGTCGTTGTTCTCGATAAACAAGATCAATTAGGAACAGGTTTAGAAGCTCCAGTATGGGATGATTTAGCTGCAGCCGCAGACGTATTTATTAACCCAACATACGACAATGGGGTATGGCCAATGTATTTCAACGGTAACGACGCTATTGCAATTGTTTCAAACAACGGACAAACGTTGATTGACCTGTACGGCAGAATCGGAGAAGGAACTGGCTTCGGCGGATGGAGCGCATATGGAACTGACGAAACTGGAGCAACTCTCTACGCTACAACAGACCACACTCAAATCAGAAAATCTACCGTAACTTCTGGTATTACCATGAACCCATCAACATTTGATGTTTTCGCACAATACGATACTCTTCCAGCAAACACTTTCACTTTCTTAGGTGCGCACACGTGTGATTGCAATGTAGGTGTTACTGAAAATGTAGAACGTTCAATTTCACTTTATCCTAATCCAGTTACTGGAGATATTTTGAATGTAGTTTCTCCAAGCATTATTCGTTCAATCCGCATTTTTGACAACACCGGTCGTGTTGTATTCATGAACGGAACAATCTTAGATCGCATGACTCGCATTCAAACTTCGAATCTATCCAAAGGAGCCTACACTGTTGAAGTGATTTCCGAAAACGGAACAATCAGCCGTCAAAACTTCATCAAGTAATATTTTTTGAAATTCAATAAAAAGGGGCTCACTTCGGTAAAGCCCCTTTTTTATCGGCAATTGTTTAACCTTAGCTTCAATCTAATGAGAATTTTAAAATCATTCTTTTTACTTCTTCCACTTTTTTCATTGAGTCTTATTTCCAGTGCTCAAGAAGGAATTTTAAGTGGTACTGTTCGTGACGGACTTTCAGGAGAAACTCTTCCTTCCGCTTTCGTCCTATGGGCCAACAAGGAAAAAGGCCAGGCCGTTGACCCTTCGGGGAAATTCACGGTTTCACTTCCATACGGACAATACGAATTCATTATCACAGCAGTGGGATATGAAGAAGTAAAAAAGACCATTTCAATCACACGAAAAGAATATTCCATCGATTTCGACCTCATTCAAACCCTACAAAAAGAAGTTGTCATTTCATCCGATTTAGCTGTTGGAAGAACCGTTCCTGTTGCTTTTTCGAATATCGGATTGAAACGTATTGAAGAAGAATTAGCAGGAAGAGAAATGGCTACTCTAGCGAACACTACTCCTGGCACATACGCAACTCGCGCAGGTGGCGGAGACGGAGATGCTCGCGTTACCATTCGCGGGTTTTCTGGAAATAACGTTGCTGTTATGTTAGACGGAGTTCCTGTGAACGATATGGAATACGGAACTGTCTATTGGAGCAATTGGTTCGGATTGGATTTAGCTACTCAAACCACTCAGATTCAGCGTGGACTTGGAGCTTCCAAGCTTGTAATACCAGCTGTAGGAGGTACTATGAATATTATTACGCGCGGAATTGATTCGAAGCGAAGCGTTCGTCTGCGTCAAGAATACGCATACGGTGCTTTCTCAAGAACTTCTTTTGCCTACAACTCTGGAAAATCT
>CAMDFE010000218.1 GCA_945897395.1 Chryseobacterium gleum
CGACGGAAAGATCCAGAACAATTACGAAGAAGCATTTGCATTCATGATCGAACTCGGAAAGGCGCTGAACTTAACGCCGAAGATCTAAGGACTTAATAAGAGTTTTCCTAATTCAACTTTCGTTTTAAACACTCCGAAAGCCACCGTAGCGGTTTCACCTATAACCTCCAGAATTTCTCCTATTTGTTGGGTCTTTTCCAATCGAACAGTAGCACCCGCTATCATTTTCTTTCGATCCTGAATAACTTTTTCTTTCTGTTCTGTTTTCACTTTCGATTCCGTCAGAACCTTTTTCTTTTTACGCGATTCGTCGCGTGTGGTTTTTTCCACGGCTACGAATTTTTTCAGCTCCTCTAAAACGTCTTTATTCTTCGCTCGTAGATTGAACTTTTCAACCAATTGATCGGCCTTCTTCCCTAAAATAATGTACTTGTTATTTCTTTCGGAAGTCACCTGCTGCTTGTCTAATTTATCTTGAAGCTTTTCCAATTTAGATTGAAAAGACTGCTCCTCTTTTCTTGCACTCACCTCTCGTTTATTCGCTTCAGATATTCCTTGCTCCAATTCAGATTTCTGCCTTTGTAAATCCGAAAGCAAACCGTCCATTTCTATTTTCTGCTTGCTCAATTTCTTCTTCGCGCGATCCAATAAATCTTCTGGAATGCCATTCATCTTCGCCACCTCGAAGGTGAACGAAGATCCCGGCTCACCAACACTTAAAATGTACGTCGGCTCAAGCGTTTCCGTATTGAACAGCATACAACCATTCACCGCATTGCGCAATTGCGAAGCTTTAATTTTAATGGGTGAAAAGTGCGTGGTTATGACACCGAATGATTTGCGTGCATAGAGCTCTTCAAAAAAAACTTCCGCCAAAGCACCGCCCAGTTCAGGATCCGATCCTGTTCCGAATTCATCTAACAAAATCAACGACCTTCTATTCGCTGAATCCAAGAAAAACTTCATGCGCTTCAAGCGATACGAATAAGTTGAAAGCTGATTCTCAATACTCTGATTGTCGCCAATGTCGGTAAGTATGCAATCGAATCGACTCAAGACACTCGACTCATCCGCAGGCACGAGCAGCGCGCATTCCCACATGAGCTGAATAAGTCCGACGGTTTTTAGCGTTATGCTTTTCCCTCCCGCATTTGGACCCGAAATAACCATCATTCGCTGTTGACTGTTTAACTCCAACGATTGCGGAATAGTCTTTTTTCCTCGCTCGGCATTTTTCAAAAGCAAGAGCGGATGAAAAGCTTTGTTGAGTTTCACAGTTGGCTCTGAAACGAACTGCACCTTCTGCGCATCCATAAGAATGGCCAAGCGCACACGCGCCTGAATATTATCGAGTTGAAGAAGGGTGTCTAAAACCGACTTCAACATAACTGCGTGTCCCGATAAATAGCGTGTGAGTCGTTGAAGTATCTTCCGAATCTCGGCCCGTTCATCACCGAAAAGCATTTCCATTTGTGAATTCAAAAGTGTATTCACTCCCGGCTCTATATATGTTAAAACTCCAGTCTTGCTTGTCCCCAAGACATTCCCGGGCACCTTTCGCTTGTATACACTTAACACGCTCAATACTCTTCGATCTAACAAATAAGCTTCTCCTGTATCTCCCAGAAACCCCTTTCCTTGACAGTCTTTCATGACTCTCAAGAAATTCTTTGAAATTTCCCTTCGGGTGGAAACAATTTCTTGGCGAATGACCGAAAGCTCGTGAGATGCGGCATCACGCACAAGCCACTTCGCGTCAAAAATTTTCAGAATTTCAATCTCAATTTCATCGGTGTATTCGCAGCTTTGAATAAGTTCATTTAATCGCGGTACAGAAGTTCTAACTTCTTCAGGAATTTTCTTCAACAAACCAATGATTCGAATGCCTTGAAGAATTTTAGCGAAGCTCTCTTCCGCCAACACCGAATCTTTCACACGCAACAATTTCAACTCTTCCCCAAACTCTTTGAAATCTAATACTGGAATGATAATGTCATTTTCCAAGAGCGACTTTAGCTCGTGGGTAATTTCAATTGTCCATTTCCATAAATCGAAATTTCCATAAGGAGAAAGTTCGCTCAACGCAGCAGCAGCGGTTGGCTGCTTCGCGAAGGAAGACAGTACATTCCGAATCTCTTGAAATTCAAGATCTGTAACCAGTTGCTCGTTGAAATACCTCATGATCGGCTAAAATAACACCGTCCTGTGTGAAACATACTGAAACGATTGCGAATGATTCCAACAAAATAACGAAATTAGACTCATGAAAAAGATATTCCTCATCTTCAAAAACCGCTACTTGCTTACCCTAGCGCTATTTGTACTTTATAATCTTTTCATCAATAACATTGACATTCCTTTCATCATTTCTTCGCGCTGGGAGCTTCACAAATTAAGAAACCAAGCGGTCCAGGTTGAAAAAGAAAATCAGCGCGCAAAAGAGCAGCTGCAAGCCATTAACGCAAAAAATTTCGCACTCGAAAAATTAGCGCGTGAAGAATATTTCATGAAGAAGCCGAACGAAGATGTGTATGTCTTCAAAATAAAAAATTAAATCTCTTCAGAGATTCTTACAGCTCGCGGGCCTAGTTCCACCACTTCAAGATTCGTTATTTTTCCTTTTTGAATTTGAAACCTCATGAGGGTTCGCACCTTGTGAAAGCCATGTGTACCGGCTGCTCCAGGATTCAAATGCAGATTTCCCTCGCGTTGATTTTTTCCAGCCAAACAGATATGCGAATGTCCACAAACGAACACATCTACTTTTTCCTCTCGAATAATTTTTGAGATACGTGCCGGGTAAGATGGCGGCCTTCCACCAATGTGCGTCATAAAGACCTTCACCCCTTCCACATTAAAAATCAAGTCTTCTTTCGTCATGGATCGGACGCGTGTATCGTCGATATTTCCATAGACAATTCGAGTGACCTTCCCCATCGATTCCAATTGAGTTACTATCTCTTCCGACCCAATGTCACCCGCATGCCAAATCTCATCGGCATTTCGGCAGTGTTCTTGTAATCGGTCGTCGAAGTAACCGTGTGTGTCGGAAAGTAAAACAATTTGCATTGTTCAAAAATAATTCGTTCACGCCGCGGTTATGCCTTTAATTCAAAGAATTTAGTAAAAACGAATAGCATTGCATTTTACGACTATGAATAGACTTATTACTTCGCTTCTTTCACTAGCATTTTTATTTATGTTGAATTCTTGCTTGGCACAACCGCACAAGGAATACAGCATTAAAAACAAGCGCGCCATTTCGAAATACGAAGAAGCCACTTCGGCCTATAGCCAATACAACAGCAGCTTAGCTCTTGTTATTTTGGAAGACCTTATTCAAAGTGAAGATCAATTCGCTGAAGCTTATTTTCTCATGGGACAGATCTACGCTGAAAAAAATGAAATGCAGAAAGCAATTGCTCCACTTGAGAAAGGGCTTTCAATCAACCCCA
>CAMDFE010000219.1 GCA_945897395.1 Chryseobacterium gleum
CGAAAAAACAGCAAATATTTATTCAGACATTACTCTTCTAACGGCCCATTTGGAGATTGGAAGAGAGGTTAGAAAACTATTCGAATTTTTCGAAGCGAATTATCATCGCCCTATTTTCAAGCATCTTCTTGTTTCACCATTTAATACGCGAAGAAAATTAATGGAGAACATTCAACGCGAAATTCATTTCGCGAAGAAAGGTAAACACGCTTCCATTATTCTTAAGATTAATAATTTAACTGATGAGACGCTCATAAAAAAGCTTCTCGAAGCTGCAGAGGCGGGGGTGCAGATTTCATGCATCATTCGTGGCGTTTGTCTACTTCAGCCTTCAACAAAAAAGCAGAAGAAGAATATTCACATGCGTAGCATCATAGGACGTTATTTAGAGCACGCACGCCTGTTTGTTTTCAATAATGGAGGAGATGAAGTAATCTTATTTGGAAGCGCCGATTTAATGACGCGTAACCTAGATTATCGCGTGGAAGTAACTACCCCCGTGTACAATAATTCACTCAAAGCTGAAATTAAAGAATGGCTGCATATTCAATTATCTGACACAACAAAGGCACGATCGCTACATTCTGGAGAGATCAATAACTATATTTGTCCGCTAGACTCGAAATTATTAAAAGACAGCCAAGTAGAATGGAAAAAATACTTGGAATCGAAGTCTGCAAAAGTATAAATTGAAATTTAGAATATAGTGAGAATAGCAGCAGTTGATATTGGCTCGAATGCCATTCGTTTGTTTGTTGCAGAGGTTTTTTTAGACTCTGGAAAGATAGAACTAGATAAAATAAGTCACACCCGAATACCCATTCGCTTGGGTGAGGATGTGTTTACCTTCGGAAGAATTTCTGAAAAAAAAGAAATCCAACTTACTCAAGTTTTATTGGGCATGAAGTTGCTTATCGATTCTTTAGGAGTAGAGCATTTTAGATTCTGTGCAACAAGCGCCATGCGCAGCGCAGAGAACGGCAGAGAGGTTGTAAATGCTCTTGAGATTAAGACAGGTATAGCCATAGATATCCTTTCCGGTGCAGAAGAAGCCGATATTATTTTCGGAAACTTCGAGCAACAAGAATTACCAAAGTCCAAGAACTATTTATTCATAGATGTTGGCGGAGGAAGTACCGAGTTAAGTATCATTGAAAATTTTGAACGAAAGCACAGCCAATCGTTTGAAATAGGAACGGTGCGCATGCTCATTAACGAACAAGAAAAAGTTCCACGAGCCATTTCTTTTTGGTTGAAGGAATATTTGAATGCGGGTTTAACATATGAGGCCATTGCAACCGGTGGAAATATAAGTTCGGCCTTTAAAATGCTAGAGAAAAAACAACGCGAACCCATTGCTGTAAAAGAGTTAGAAACCTTGCTCCGCACTCGTTCGAAACTTACACCGCATGAGCGTGTGAAGAAATTTACCATTCGACCAGATCGTGCAGATGTGATTGTCCCTGCATTAAATCTCTACACGCAAGTCGCTAACTCCGCCAATATTGAAAAGATATTTGCTCCGAAATTCGGGTTGGCCGACGGTATTGTATTGAAAATATTCAAGTCACTTTAATTCCAACAAGGATAATTTTCAAGTCTTCGTGTATTTTCGCTACATGAACGCGAAAACAGTTGCAAATTCCATTACCACCATTACCGAACTTATGGTACCCGCTTACGCTAATTTTAGCGGAAAGGTGCACGGTGGTACTCTTCTTTCAATCATGGATAAAGTGGCTTATGTAGCGGCTGCAAAACATTCGGGTGCCTATTGCGTTACCGTTGCCGTGGAAGGAGTAGAATTTTTAAATCCGGTTGAAGTAGGCGAACTCGTTTCGTTTCAAGCATCTGTCAATTACGTGGGCAATACCACCATGATTGTAGGCATTCGCGTGGAATCGCTTAATCCGAAAACAAGTGTTGTGAAGCACACCAACTCTTGCTATTTCACCATGGCGGCGAAAGATGAATCAGGTGCACTCATGCAAGTTCCCGAATTGATTCTCGAAAGCGAAGAACAGATTCGAAGATTCTGTGAAGGAAGAGTGCTGCGCGATTATTCAAAGAAAAAACGCGATTTGTTGAAATCGGATTTAAAGGGAGTGACTCACGCACAACTTATAGAACAATGCAACGAAGAACGTTGTGTAGTAAAAATTAAAGATTAATTCTTTCGAATGCGATCGCTGCTGATTCTCTTATGCCTAGCGCTTTCGCTTCACTCGTTTGCTCAATCGAAAAAGACAATTACGCTTCTTCCGAATGTCAATTGCATTTCACTCGACACCTCGATCGTTCGACCAAGTTCTATTCAAGTATTTTACAAGAACGAAATTATTAAATCCGGATATCGCTACACGGTGCATGCGCAAATGCTCTTGCGCGACACGCTTTTGAACGACACCCTGCGCGTTGAATTCGAGACATTGAACATTCCTTACAACGCATTTTTACAGGCATACGAACCGCAATTTGGAAAACGCGATGTGTTCCAGTTCGGAACCATTCAAGCGCCACAGACGGAACGTTCGTACGATGCCATTCAAAAAAGTGGATCAATCACACGCGGTATTTCACTGGGAAACCAACAAGATCTTGGTGTTCAATCTTCCCTCAACCTTCAACTCACAGGTAAAATAGCGAATCGTTTTCAATTGCTCGCGTCCATTTCAGACAACAACATTCCCGTCTCTTCTTCCGGAAGCACGCAGCAATTTCAAGAGTTCGATCAAGTGTTTATTCAACTCACAGATAAACGAAACAAGATTATCGCGGGAGATTTTACCTTGCCTTTGCGCACGCATTACTTCATGAAATACACGAAGCGAGGCCTGGGTTTATTCGTTCAAAACACCAGTGAAATCAGATCAGAGGGCATTTTGAAAAGTGAAGCTTCAGTTTCTATTTCGAAGGGTAAATTCAACCGACAAAGTATTCAAGGGATAGAGGGAAGTCAGGGCCCATACCGTCTACAAGGTGCTCAAGGCGAATCGTACATCACCGTTCTTGGCGGGACGGAAAACGTTTACATCGATGGAAAAAAATTGATTCGCGGACAAGATCAAGATTATCTCATCGATTACAATTCAGCTGAAATTGTTTTCACCCCAAGAAATAGAATTACGAAGGACAAACGTAGTGTCGTTGAATTTCAATACAGCGATCGTCAATATGCACGCCCGTTAATCACAACCGATTTCGAATACACAACGAAGAAGGGAACAACCTACGTCCAGTTTTTTCAAGAAATGGACGCTAAGAATCAACCCTTACTTCAGACGCTTACTGCAGAAGATCGTGTTACACTTATGCAAGCTGGCGATGCGTTTTCAAGCACGAACATCAGCGGAATAGACAGTGTAGGATTCCTTTCGGATCGGGTGATGTACGCGTTAATAGACACACTCACATACACAAATATTTTGGTTTACTCCATCAAT
>CAMDFE010000220.1 GCA_945897395.1 Chryseobacterium gleum
GAAGAATTACCACTCCCTTCGAATATGAATTAACCGGCGACTTCAACCGTGGACTTTCCAACGTGAAGAAAAACGGGAAGTCAGGAAGAATTAATACTTCCGGAAAAATTGTCCTCCCCTGCAAATACGACGGCATTAATGGCTCTTTCTCAGATGGAAGAATGATAGTAAGCATCAACTTCCCCGAAGGAAGAAAAAAAGGATTCGTAGATGAAGCCGGCAACGAAGTCATTCCGTGCATCTACCACGACGTAAAAACATTCTCGGGCGGAAAGGCGCAGGTGCAGAAGGAGAAAGATGGAGCTTGGATATACATTAACACCAAAGGCGAAACAGTCAACTGATTCCCTCCTTTCGCTTCGCGAATCTTACACTCCGTGTATCTTTCGTTAACGAATCTTTCGCGAAGCGAATCTTTGCTTCGCATTCTAAGCTCCGCTTTAGTATCTTCGCTAGCGGTATTTCAAACCATATTTAACACATGAAAAAAGTAACTCTCTTTGTTGCTCTGCTCTGCTCTTTCGCGGCGCAAGCACAAAACATTAAATTCATTGAATACGATTTGCCAAACGGCTTGCACGTAATTCTGCATGAAGATCACAGCACCCCTATCGTAGCCGTTACCGTGCTTTACCACGTAGGTTCGAAAAACGAACAAGTAGGTAGAACAGGTATGGCGCACTTCTTCGAACACTTGTTGTTTGAAGGTTCAGACAACATTGGTCGCGGAGAATACGCGAAATACGTTGAGAACGCTGGAGGCGGACTAAACGCAAACACAACGCAAGACCGCACTTTCTATTACGATCTTATGCCAAGCAATCAACTTGAATTGGGTCTTTGGTTAGAAAGCGAGCGTATGCTTCACGCGAAAGTGGAAAACAAAGGAATTGAAACACAACGCGAAGTTGTGAAAGAAGAAAAACGTATGCGTTACGACAACCAACCTTACGGAAGCCTTCTTCCTGAAGCGTTGAAACACGCCTACAAAAAACATCCTTACGCTTGGTCTCCAATCGGAAGCATGGAAGATTTGAACGCCGCGAAAGACGAAGACTTCGTGAACTTCTACAAAACATTCTACGTTCCGAACAACGCCGTTCTTTCCCTAGCTGGAGACATGAACGTGGAAGAAACGAAGAAGCTTATCGCGAAATACTTTGGCGATATTCCAAAAGGAACAAATGCTATCCCTCGTCCAACCGTGAAAGAAGACATCAACACCGGCGAAGTTCGCGATACCATTTATGGAAAAGACGAATTAGCTATGATTGTTCAAGCTTACCACATTCCTGCGCAAGGAACTCCTGAGTTCTATGCTGTTGACATGCTGAACACCTTGCTTTCAAACGGAGAAAGCTCTCGCTTGAACAAATCCATGGTAGACGAACAACAACTTTCGTTGTACTGCGGCGCTTTCACCTTCAACCTTGAAGATCCGGGATTGACGCTTGCATTCGGATTAACCAACATGGGTGTAGACCCAAAGACGTTGGAAGACGGAATGAACAAAGAGTTCGACAAAGTGAAACAAGAATTGATTACCGAAAAAGAATTCGAAAAATTGAAAAATCAAATCGAAAGCGCCTTCGTTTCAACTAACAGTACCGTTGCCGGAATTGCTGAAAGCCTTGCGAACTACTACACCTACTACGGAAACGCGAATTTGATCAATACTGAAATTGAACGTTACATGAAAGTGACTCGCGAAGACATGATGGCCGCAGCGCGTAAATACTACACCGCAGAAAATCGCGTGGTGTTGTATTTCTTAAACGATCCAAAACTTTCTGCTAATTAAGAATCGAACGAAAATGAAATTCATATATACACTTCTTGCCGCATTGCTTGTTTCTACAGCCATTGCGCAACCCTCAAAGAAAACAACTCCGAAAGCAACTCCGCTCGACAGAAGCATTGTTCCTCAGCCCGGTCCTGCTCCGAAAATTCAAATCGGAAAAGCAACTTCATTCAAACTAGAAAACGGAATGAAAGTGATCGTGGTGGAAAACCACAAACTTCCAAACGTGACCTATTCACTTTCGTTGAACCTAACGCCACTCGCTGAAGGAAACAAAGCCGGATACATTTCTATTGCAGGGGAATTACTTTCTGCCGGAACAACAACAAAGACAAAAGGACAAATAGACGAAGCCATTGATTTCATTGGCGGACAGCTTTCTACTTCTGCTTCAAGCGTTTCGGGTTCTTGCTTAAGCAAACACAGCGAAACCTTGCTTGCACTTATGCAAGATGTTCTTTTACATCCAAGTTTTCCAGAGGAAGAATTGGAGAAAACAAGAAAGCAAATGATCTCTGCATTGGCCAGCGAAAAGACCGACCCGAATGCCGTTTCCGACAAAGTTGGAAACGTAATTCGTTACGGTGTCCGTCATCCTTATGGAGAGTTCGCTACCGAAAACACGTTGAACAACATCAAACGCGAAGACTTAATGGGTTACTACCAAACCTACTTCTCGCCGTTGGTTGCTACCCTAGTTGTTGTTGGAGATGTTACCCCAGAGCAAGCGTTGGCTTCTGCGAAAAAATATTTCGGAGAGTGGACAGGCAACGCAGTTCCTGTTAGAACCTACCCTGCTCCTGCTGAGCTGAAAGGCAATCAAGTGGCGTTCGTGGCTATGCCTGGTGCAGTGCAAAGCGTTATTGACATTACCTACGCAGTGCCTTTCAACATTACATCCTCAGATTATTTAGATGCAACGGTATTGAATAATATTTTAGGTGGAAGCGGATTCCAAACACGTTTGATGCAAAACCTTCGTGAAGACAAAGCCTACACATACGGTGCTTATTCTTCCATGAGTCCAGACGATGTAATCGGAAACTTCAGCGCAGGTGCTAGCGTGCGTAACGATGTTAGCGATAGCGCCATTGTACAATTGTTGTTGGAAATGGATCGCTTGTGTTTCGAAGCTGTTTCTGCTGAAACATTGAAGTCTGCGAAAAGCATTATGTCAGGAGCATTCGCTCGCCGACTTGAAAATGCCGGAACCGTTGCGCAGTTCGCTTACAACATTTCAAAATACAACTTGCCTGCAGATTACTACGAAACCTACCTCGAACGTTTGAACGCCATCACTGCGGAAGACGTACAGGCTGCTGCTAAGAAATACTTGAGAGCAAACAACTGTTACATTTCTGTTGTTGGAAATAAAGACATTCTTGAAAAATTAAAACAGTTCAGCAAAAGAGAGGTGATGCAATTCAACACAGACGGAAGTGTATCGAAAGGAATTATTCCTCCAGCTGCGGGCGTTACCGCTGCTACTGTTGTTGAAGCCTACTACGCTGCGAACGGCGGCAAAGACAAATTCAAGAAAGTAAAATCAATAAAGCAAGAAGGAAAGATGAGTGTTATGGGAACTTCCATTAACATGGAAACCTTAACCCTCGACAACAAAATGCTTCGTGTGGA
>CAMDFE010000221.1 GCA_945897395.1 Chryseobacterium gleum
CTTTGTTTTATGCAAGACGAACTTAAATTGCCTTATGTACACTTGGGGTTAGAAAATGACTTTGCTCACTTTTCAAGGGCTTTTGCTCACCCTGCGCGTGTGACTATTCTTTTGGAAATGATAAAAAGCAACGGAATCGTTGAAGGTCGAGTGGTGGAGGTTCCTGGGATGTCTCCGTCGACTGTGATACAGCATTTGAGAGAAATGAAGAAAAGCACTATTATAGACGGACGTATCTTCGGTATGCGCTCTAAGTATTGGATTTCCAAAGAAGCTTTGCTCTTTTTTGAGAATACTTCGAAACAGTTTTTCGTCCATTTCGAAACATTGGCTTAACATTGGGCGTCTAATGTTAACTCAGAGATAACTCCCTTTTTGTTTCTAATCGATTTATCTGTATTTGTTTCGCATTCATGAAAATGAATGATCAAATGAAAAAAACATCAGTCCTGTTTTTATTGTTTTTCACGTTTTTAACAGCTGCTGCTCAGACTATTATTAAAGGCACTGTTTTAAATACTTCGGCAGAACCTGTTGTAGGGGCAATTATTTTTATTGAAGGAACCACTGCTGGTGCAGCTTCAAACGCTTTTGGTGAATATCGCATTGATGTTTCTAATGGTGGAAATTACTCCATTCAAGTGAAAGCCATTTCATACGCGACACAGAAAATTTCGGGAATAGAAGTCGCTTCAGGAAAAGAATTAAAAGTAGATATTGTTTTGCAACCTGAGTCATTCATGGTTGGCGGAGGTGTGGAAATAAAAGACTTCCGACAAACCAGTTCAGAGGCTGCAGTTATTATGGAGATGCGCGAGGCGAAAGGAGTGGTAAGTGGGGTAGGTGCTGTTCAAATTCAAAAAGGACAAGATAGAAATGCTTCTGAAGTAGCGCGCAGAATTCCTGGGGTGACCATCATCGACAACCGTTTTGTTATGGTACGTGGACTAACCGAGCGTTACAATGCAGTTATGATGAATGGAATTTTGGTTCCTTCTTTGGAGCCAGATGTTCGATCGTTTTCTTTCGATTTAATTCCGAGTCAGGCAATAGATCGTTTCCCCATATTTAAATCTCCTTCTCCAGATCTTCCTGGTGAATTCGCGGGAGGTGCAATAAATGTGTACACGAAGAATTTTCCGGATTACATCACGTCGTTGGATGTTAGCTTGGCAACGAACTATCGTTCAAATACAACAGGACAAGAATTCCTAAGTAATGTGAACTCGAAGTCAGAGGCTTTGGGTTTCGATAATGGGACGCGTGATTTGCCTTCAATTTTTCCAGCTAACATATCAAGCAACATCTCTGATGAAGATGCAAGAAAATTGAGTCTGGCTCTTCCTAATACTTGGGGATATGAATCAGAAACAGCCTTACCCGATCGTCGTGTGAACGTTTCCTTTGGGAAGCGCTTTCAAACAGAAAAAGTTCAGTTCGGTAATTTTACATCAATTAGTTATTCCAGGACTGCGCAGCGTCAAAACTCTCATCGTCTAGACTACAACGTGTTCGACGTTCCAACACAAGTAAGTGACACCGTATTCTCGTTCGACGATATGATTTATCAGAAGAATGCCAATGTGGGCGTGCTTCACAACTGGGGTATAAAAACCGATAAGAGCTTCATTGAATTTAAGAACTTCTTGAATCAAAACGGTTTGCAATCGAATACCTTCAGAACAGGTCGCGCTTTGGAAGAAGGAAACTACCGTCAAGAGTATTCATTCCGTTACACCGAGCGTCGCATGTACAATACGCAATTAACAGGAACTCATGAATTGTTTAATGGAAAGGGAAACCTGAATTGGGCATTGGGTTACGCACAAACAAGAAGAAACGACCCTGACTGGAAACGTATTCGTTATACCCGACCATTGGATGGTTCAGACGAGAATTTTCATGCCTACTTCACAACTGTAGCGCAGCCATTTTATTCAGGAAGGTTGTTTATGAGTCTTCAGGAAGATGTGCGCACCTATGCGACGAATTATGAGCATAAATTGTATCAGATAAATTCAGATAAAGAAAAGCCGAAGTTTGCAACGTTAAAAGTTGGGTTTTACATTGAAGACAAAGACCGTGATTTTAGCTCACGCAATTTAGGATATGTGATTGATGCATTTAATTTCGACTGGAACAAAGACACGACAAGCATTGCAAATATTTTAGCACCATCGAACATGGTTGATTCAACTGGGTTTACACTTGGTGAAGACACCCGTGGTGCAGACAGGTACCATGCCTCCTCTAACCTTTATGCTAGTTACGCCATGATAACTTTGCCTTTCGAGAAATTGACTGTTTCAGGTGGTATTCGTTTAGAGCAGAATGCACAGGTATTAACCAGTGCCGATATAACGGGGACTCCGATCAAGGCGTCATTGGATTCATTGGTTTTCCTTCCTTCAATAAATGTCTCCTACACCCTGAGTAAGAAAACAATGCTAAGAGCGGCATACGGGAAAACGGTGAATAGACCTGAGTTTCGTGAATTGGCACCATTCAGTTTCTATGACTTTGAGAATAATTTCATCAATACAGGTAATCCGAATCTAACTTTTTCAACCAATAAAAACGCAGATATTCGAATTGAGCATTACCCTTCGAACACAGAGTTCCTAAGTGCTGCTTTGTTTTACAAAGAATTTAATAATCCAATTGAACCATATTTCGTTCCGGGTGTGGGTTCGGGTGGAACACGTAGTTTCGCTCCAGGAAACGCATTGGGTGCAACCAGCTACGGTGTTGAATTCGATATTCGCAAGTCGTTAAAGGAAATGACTTCAAACAGAATCCTTCAAAACTTAACGGTGGTGGCGAATGCTTCTTTCATTAAATCAGACATTCAAGTAAGCGCAGAAGGTGTTGCTTCAGGATTGAACCCGAATCGTCCGATGGTTGGACAGTCTCCTTATATCATTAACGGTGGATTGTATTACGACAACGATTCAACCGGATGGCAAGTAACGGTATTGTACAATCGTATTGGCCCACGTGTAACCATTGTGGGTATTCCTGATATTCCTGAGGTGTATGAAATGTCTCGCGACATGCTAGACATAACAATAACCAAGTCTTTCAAAAACGGATTCTCTGTTCGCGCTGGTGTTCAAGATGTATTGAAACAAGATTTTGTTTTCCTTCAAGATGCCAATCAGGATGGGAAATTAAGTCGCGCCAATGATCAACGCTTGCAATACTTCAACAGAGGAAATTACTGGAGTGTAACACTCAGTTATAAGTTCAGAGAAGATGTAAAGCAGACTCAAAAGAAGAAGTAGCCTTAACATTCTCTTAAAGCACATAACATTCTGATGAGAATTGTATAATGAATACATAAGTTATTCATCATCTTCTCATAAAGAACAAAGGGCAATTTTGCCGAAACAAATTCAAAACATGAAAAAACTTTTATTCTCTTG
>CAMDFE010000222.1 GCA_945897395.1 Chryseobacterium gleum
CAATTTTACCTGCCGTATTGAGTCTTTTTTTTGTTTGTTGAAGGGTTGACATTAAGAAGCTTTGTGCGAAATTATTTCAGCCTTCACCACATGATATTGACCATCGGCAATCGTGTTAACGATATTTGTCATATCGGATTCTTTCACCACATTCGGATCGAATTCAACCTTCACAATATTTACATCACGGTCTTCAGCGAAGTCTAACGATGTTGTTACAACTCCGTTTAAATTCTGAAGTTCTTTTTGAATTTTACCGCCGCAACCTGCTACGCATGTCATTCCACTGATGGAAAGAACTGCTTCCGTTTTGTTCGTTCCGTCTACAACCGTATTTGTTGTGGCTGCTGGCGTAGCTTCTGCATTCGGAGTAGCATTTCCACACGCGAAGAATGTTAAAGCAAGAAAGAGATACAATAGGTTTTTCATAGTGCGAAGATTAATTATTAAAGTGATTTTCTAATTAAGTTCAATGCGCCACCTGCTTTGAACCATTCTATTTGTTGGTCGTTGTAAGTGTGATTTACAAAAATGTTTTCTTTCGATCCGTCTTCGTGAGCCAATTCCAAATTCAAGGGCTTTCCAGCAGTGAAATTCACCAAGTCAACGAAATTGATTGTGTCGTTTTCTTGAATTTTATCGTAGTCGGCTTCATTCGAGAAAGTGAGTGCCAACATTCCTTGCTTCTTCAAGTTTGTTTCGTGAATACGAGCGAAGCTTTTCACAAGTATCGCACGAACACCCAAGTGACGTGGTTGCATAGCAGCATGCTCACGTGAAGAACCTTCACCATAGTTATGGTCTCCCACAACAATTGAAGGAACACCAGCTGCCTTGTATGCACGCTGAACCGCTGGCACTTCAGCGTATTCGCCAGTGATTTGATTCTTTACTTTGTTTTGCTCACCGTTGAAGAAGTTGGTTGCACCAATTAACGTGTTGTTCGCGATATTGTCTAAGTGACCGCGGAAACGCAACCACTGTCCAGCCATTGAGATATGGTCAGTCGTACATTTTCCTTTCGCCTTAATTAACACGCGAGCGTTTTCAATATTTGCCCCGTTCCAATCGGCGAAGGGTGCAAGCAATTGCAAACGTTCGCTGTCTTCAGCCACAGTAATTTCTACAGCGCTTCCATCTTCAGCGGGTGCTTGGTAACCGGCGTCTTTCACATCGAATCCAAGTGGTGGTAATTCGAATCCGGTTGGAGCATCGAACATCACCTGCTCACCTTTATTGTTCGTTAAAGAATCTGTCAAAGGATTGAACGTTAAGTCCCCAGCAATAGCAAGTGCGGTAGTTATTTCCGGAGAAGCAACGAACGCCATGGTGTTTGGATTTCCGTCTTGACGGGCAGAGAAGTTACGGTTGAACGAGTGAACGATTGTGTTGCGTTCTTTCTTTTCAGCGCCAGTTCTTGCCCACATGCCAATGCATGGCCCGCAAGCGTTCGCGAAAACCTTCGCGCCGATTTTAGAAAACGTTTCAATAAATCCGTCGCGTTCAATGGTAAAGCGAACCTTCTCTGAACCAGGCGTAATGCTGAATTCCGCCTTGGGTACCATTCCTTTCTCTGCCGCTTGTTTCGCTAATGATGCAGCGCGAGAAATATCTTCATAAGAACTGTTGGTGCAAGAACCAATAAGTCCAGCTTCAACTTTAATTGGCCAATCGTTTGCAGCTGCAGCCTCTTTCATTTTAGAGATAGGCGTTGCTAAATCTGGAGTGAAAGGACCGTTGATGTAAGGCTCTAATTCGTCAAGGTTAATTTCCAATACTTGATCGAAATACATTTCTGGATTTGCATAAACTTCAGCATCTCCGGTCAAGTGTTCGCGAATGTCGTTGGCCAGATCTGCAACTTCAGGGCGACCAGTTGAGCGAAGGTATCTTTCCATACTATCATCGTAACCAAAGGTTGAAGTGGTTGCTCCAATTTCAGCACCCATGTTACAGATTGTGCCTTTTCCGGTGCATGAAAGTGCTTGCGCGCCTTCACCGAAATATTCCACCACGCAGCCTGTTCCACCTTTCACGGTAAGAATTCCAGCTACTTTTAATATCACGTCTTTAGCAGAACACCATCCGCTTAGTTTACCAGTCAATTTAATACCGATCAATTTCGGGAATTTCAATTCCCAAGCCATTCCAGCCATAACGTCCATGGCATCTGCACCACCAACGCCAATAGCAATCATACCTAGTCCACCAGCATTCACAGTATGAGAGTCAGTTCCAATCATTAATCCACCTGGAAATGCATAGTTCTCAAGTACCACCTGGTGAATGATGCCCGCACCTGGTTTCCAGAAACCAATTCCATATTTGTTTGAAATGGTCGAAAGGAAATTGAATACTTCGTTATTTTTTATCAAAGAGTCGCTCAGGTCAGTTGTCGAACCCACGCGTGCCTGAATCAAATGGTCACAGTGAACGGTAGAGGGCACAGCTACTTTTTTCCTTCCAGCTTGCATGAATTGTAACAGAGCCATTTGAGCAGTAGCGTCTTGCATAGCAACACGATCTGGAGCGAAATCTACATATGATCCTCCGCGTTCGAAAGCCAAGTCAGTTGAGCCATTCCAAAGGTGAGAGTATAATATTTTCTCAGTTAATGTCAGTGGTTTACCAACTAAACTTCTTGCTTTCTCCACACGTTCAGCCAGTCTGCTGTAATGGCTTTTGATCATGTCTAAGTCGAATACTTCACTCATTTTTTGTAGATTTTTACTTGGCAAAAATAGTTATGAATCGAGGGAATTACAACCCTACTTTTGTTTTATGCTTCGTCTTTTATCGACATCTTTCAACGAAAATCTAAGAACCGCTGTTGGTTCGGTCAGAAGCCAGAAGCTTCGTGCCACCTTAACGGTATCAATTATTGCCATTGGTATTACTGCGTTAGTTGGAATGATAACGGCTGTTAAGTGCATAGAGCGTAAGCTGAGTGAAGAATTTTCTCGCCTTGGGTCGAATACGTTTTCGATTCGATCGGGAAACAACACCCGACAAGGTATGCGAAGAGGTCAGAGCAGTAAGAATGTCGAAGTTATTTCCTACGACCAGGCCAAAAAGTTTCAAGAGTTGTTCAAAGAAGACGCTATTGTTTCCTTAAGCGTCTTTGCTTCTGCAACTTCTACTGTTTCTAGGAATGGATTAAAGACCAATCCGAATGTGTCTGTCTTGGGTTGCGACGCGAATTATTTCGAATTGTCTTCATACGTGCTAAGCGACGGGCGTAATTTTTCTTCTTTCGAGTTGAAAGATGGCGCGAACGTTATGGTCTGTGGCGCTGACATTGCCAAGGAGTTATTCAAAGGCGGTGTTTCACCTATTGGGCAAACAGTAGATGTAAGTGGAAGGTCCTATACGATAGTTGGGGCTTTGAAAGAAAAAGGAAATACGTTCGGATTTGCAGGG
>CAMDFE010000223.1 GCA_945897395.1 Chryseobacterium gleum
CCGTCATACTCTGCGTGTAACTCGTCAACGATAGGTCCAACTAATTTACATGGTCCACACCACTCCGCCCAAAAATCAATCATCACTACCTTGTCTGAACCATCTACTAATTCACTGTAATTGCTGTCTGTAATTTCAACTGCCATATCTGTAAGTTTTTATGTTTCTTAAATGTTGTCTTTCCTACACTCAAACGGGGGACAAATGTAATACTAACTTTCTTTAAACATCAAGAAAAAAAACATTTTTTCATTCACATTTATTCATTAAACTGTTGTTTTAGAGGCGAATGAGCCCGAGTCAGCTTTTTTCTTTCGTAGCGAAAAATAGAGCAAAACGGCTCCTCCTAGCATAAATAGGACTGCAATTATTTCCGCCTGTGTCGCTTGAACACCTAAAAAATCGAATTTATTGTTCACCCGAATCTTTTCTATGAAGAAACGCTCCAAGCCGTTGAAGATTAGATACAGGGCGGTTATTACTCCGGCAGCTTTAACGCGTTTGCGAATCGACCACAAGAAAATAAAGATGGCTACCGCTGCTACAATTTCATAAAGGGGTGTTGGAAATACTCCAGGAACCAAGTGCGTTCCGTAGCCTGCATACTGATCGGAAGTCATAAACTCTCCCACTCTATTCACGTTATTCGGATAGTCGTATGACCAAGCCCAATCGGGTAACCACGATAGCCATCCTGGCTTTGGACTTAGGTTTTCAATTCCCCAATCCCCATCTCCGCTAGTGTGACAACCCATGCGGCCAATACCGTAGGCCAATATCATTCCCGGAGTTGCGGCGTCTGATAGGACTAACATAGGTATCTTCTTCATTTTCGCGAATGTCAAAACCACGATAGCCCCCATGATTAATCCACCGTATACTGTTAATCCACTTATAAAACTTTCCAAAGATGGGTGCGTAAAGAACTCTCTTAATTCGGCGGGATTCTCGAACAAGTGAAACAACTTCGCTCCTGCTAATCCCCCAATGGCTGCTAAAAACGTTACGGTTCCCGTGTATTCTCCGGCAGAAAACGCTTCCATTTTCTCTTCAGGATGAGGCAATTGCTTTTTCTTCTCGGTGTAATAACGGTAATAGGCATATCCACCACCCACAAGCAAACCCAATAAAGGATAACCACTTTTAGAAAAAATAATATGCTGAGGAGAATTCACACCGTTGAACAAGCGAGCGCTATTCACCAACAAGTAAATCACTTTCCATCCGAGAATAAATCCCATCAATCCAGAGAAAAAGATATCCATCATATTCGGAGCCCCGCCTATGACTACTTTCCTCACGCCACCTTTTATGAGTCCGAGGGATTCTTTTCTCTTTAATTCCAGCGTAAGCGTATAGCTCGCTGCTATGAAGGCAAGCGCAACAAAGAAACCGAAACTATTCAGCATTTTCGCCCAAGACCATTCGACACCGAACCAATCGTAAAAGACATGATATAAAGTAGGATACATGCGGCGAAGATAATAAGGGAATGTAAAGCAATTGAGCAATAAAACGACATTCTACATGCACTACTCTTCAAGATTTGGTAATATAGAATTCATGATACCTTCATCTAGGACGAGTTAGTTTGTAAAAAACAAGGTATGTTTAAAAAAGTAAAAATCCAATTCTTGCTAGACGGCAAAATACAAGAATTAATTACGAAGATTGTTGATCTTAAGAAAGAGAAGCAAGAAGAGATTATTTACACTGAATGTAATCAACGTATTCCTGTTCAGCGCCTAATTTCTATCAACGGCCTCTCGTTCGAAATCTAATCAAAAGTATTTTTTAAACAAGGCTTCTTCAGTTAGATTTGTAGAAATACCTTGCTATGTCGAACAATCTTCCCATGGGCATTCCTTCAGTGGATCTCGCGCATTTTCTAAACGGCACTGCCGAAGAGAAGCAACAGTTTGTAAATACCTTAGGTCATGCCTACGAAGAAATAGGATTTGTTGCTGTCAAAAATTCTTTAATCAACGACCAACTCATTTCAAACCTGTACCAATCGGTGCAAGAATTTTTCACTCTTCCTACTGAAGTGAAATTGAAATACGAGCGCAAGGACTTGTCTGGACAGCGCGGTTACACGAGTTTTGGAAAGGAACATGCGAAAGATTCCAATGCCGGAGACCTGAAAGAGTTCTGGCATTTTGGTCAGGTTGTTAACGAAGGAAACAAAGACATTTATCCCGACAATATTCATGTCGAAGAACTACCTGAATTTCTGAACGTTGGATTGGAGGCATACAAAGGGCTTGAAAATACAGGCCGTTATATGCTAAGAGCCATTGCTCTTCATCTGGGGTTGGAAGAAAATTGGTTCGACGCTCATATTTATGAAGGCAACAGTATCCTTCGTCCTATTCACTACCCGCCTATTACTTCAGAACCGAAAGATGCTGTTCGCGCGGGTCAGCATGAGGACATTAATTTAATCACACTGCTCATTGGCGCTAGTGCTGACGGATTGGAAGTCTTGAACAAACAAAACGAATGGGTGGCAGTTACGGCATTGCCAGATCACATTGTGGTGAACGTGGGCGACATGCTTGAACGTTTAACGAACAACCAGTTGAAAAGCACAACACATCGCGTGGTAAATCCACCAAGAGAAAAATGGGACACGCCAAGATTTAGCATTCCATTCTTCCTTCACCCTAGAAATGAAATGAAATTAGACTGTCTTCCTTCTTGCATTAAAGAAGGTGAACAGGCTCAATACCCTCCTATTACCGCTGAAGATTTCTTAAATCAACGCTTAGCGGAAATCGGATTGAAATGAAAGTTCGCATCAAACAAAATTCACTTCGCTTTCGAATCACGGAAAAAGAATCCGACCTTTTAAAAAAAAGTAAAGCCGTTGAAGTGAGCTGTATTATTTTTCACGGTGTTGAGCTCACCTTTCGCATTTTCCCTTCGATCGATCAGAACAGCGAAATGATTTGGAACGCTCCTGAAGTGGAACTGCACATTCCCGATTTCGAAATGCAGACTTTCCTGTCTTCTAACAAAGAATCATGGCACAAGGAGTTTACCATAGACGGAAAGATGCTCTTAATATCAGTAGAAAAAGATTTAGCTTACTTTCGGAACGGATTTGAAGCTTAATTTTTTTTCATGTTGAACGATTCCTTCGGAAGAACACTTACCTACGCGCGTCTTGCTGTCACCGACAAGTGTAATTTGCGTTGCACATATTGTATGCCTGAAGAAGGATTGAAGTGGTTGAAGAACGCGCAATTGCTTTCCACTTCCGAATGGAAAAAAATGTTGGAAATTTTGGTCGCTAGCGGAATTACCAAGATTCGTTTCACAGGTGGAGAGCCGACATCGCGAGGCGACTTTTTCGAAATAGCGGAACATGCTTTTCAAATGAAAGCCTTTCATTCCATTAGCATTACGACG
>CAMDFE010000224.1 GCA_945897395.1 Chryseobacterium gleum
AGCAACTGGAGCAGTACAATCCACTTCAACGAAGCTGTGGTACTGATCGGTTCCAGGATTTGGGATAACTGTTGTTCCTCCAGCAGGCCAGTGAATAACAGCGTAGTCGATAGAAGTTTCAGAACCGATACCGAAGTTTAAGATGTTCGAGTTGGTAATACCGTAGCTCACTCCTGAACGAACCTCACGCACTTGAGTTCCCCAAGGACCGTGAATTTCAACAATTGCTCCTACTGCGTTCGTATTAGACATTACACCTTCCAAATGGAAACCTATCCAATGGTTGTTATTTCCACCGTTAATTTGAAGTCGGTCTGCAACGTTACTTGGCGAAACATATCCGCTGCCATAACCAGCGTATACATCAACGAATCCATCGTTGTTCAAATCGCCCAATCCGAAACCATGCATGGTCTGTGGGTTGTTGAAAGCTGCTGTCATTGATGAAAATGTGTGATCTCCGTTGTTGCGGTAGTATCCGAAAGCTCCACCTGCGTAGACAACATCAATGAATCCGTCGTTGTCAAAGTCAGTCATTTGACCTTGCATGAAGAATCCAGAAACGTTTTGCAATCCTGAACCCGGAGTAATGTCTGTGAAGTAACCAAGACCGTTGTTCTCGTATATTTTTAAAGTGCTACTGTGCGTAGTCATCATACAATCGAAGTCGCCATCATTATCAATGTCGCCAAACGTCGCAGTCCAAGTTTGTTGAAGGTTAACCAATCCGCGAGCATCAGCATCTTCATTAAAAACATTATTTCCGTCATTCACGAAAAGCAAGTTCGTACGACGCTTATCTAAAGGATCGTTCGAAGATTGACGGCATTTCGCTACCAACAAGTCAAGGTCACCATCACGGTCAAAGTCAGAAAACTCGTTTCCGTAGTTTCCAGACATTAATGGATCGTTCGATCCTGGGTAGTTACCGGGGTATAAGTTATAGTCCAAAACAGTGTTTCCTGAGGCATCAGTCATAATGGTGCTCTTGTCAACCATGTTTCCAGCGCCGTCGTTTCTCCACATATTCGAAGGACCATCATCGTGACAAGCGAAAAAATCTAACCAACCGTCGTTGTCCATATCTCCTATAGCACAAGCCTGTGTGAAGATTCCAACGGGAAGGGTTGTCACAACTGCTGTCCCTGCTCCATCTATGTTGTAATAGTGAAGGTTATCATAAGCACCACCACTGATAACATCGCCGAAGCCGTCGTTATCTAAATCGGCAATTGACATGCCCCACTGCGAGGAGCCCAACTGAGTACCTACGTTCACTTGAGTAAACGAGCCATTGGCTTGTTGATATAAGATTCGAAGTGTTTTACTTTGGTCCATAACTACGATGTCGTTAAGACCGTCGTTGTTCATGTCCCAAACGCCTCGCACACCACCACTAAAGTATGAACCTGGCAGCGTTGCTGCTGTGAAGGTCTGTGCAGATGCTGAAGCAAAAGTTGCTATCGCAAGAGCTAAAACGTAGAGTTTTTTCATAAAGATTAATTGGTTTTCAAAATTTCAAATGTGAAAATACGACAAAGCCAAGTAAAACACTTCTAGCTGTGTAAAAAAAAAACGAGGAATTATTGAAAACTATATTCGAGCCACTAGCTCTGAATACAAATCAGTTAAATATCCTTCATTGCTTTCCGCTATGGCAATAATTTCCTGAATACTGGTTTTCTTCAAACGAGCGGGATCACAGGCATCGGTTAGTATGCTTATCGCACAGCACGGAACACCCATGTGCACGCAAGCAATAACCTCGGGAACTGTGCTCATACCCACCGCATCGGCACCAATGCTCCGAAGAAAGCGATATTCCGCGCGAGTCTCTAGATTTGGACCGGGTACAGAGACATAGACTCCTTCATTCAATGCAATACCTTTTTCCGCGGCGATGACTTTCAACAAATCATTTAGATTTTTACTGTACGGCCCCAACATATCTGGGAATCGATTTCCCAATTCGTCGTGATTCGGTCCGCGAAGCGGATTCTCGGGCTGTAAATTAATGTGATCATCGATGAGCATCAGAGAGCCCAAGGCAAAATCAGGATTCAAAGCGCCGGCAGCATTAGAAAGGAGGATAGCTTTCGCTCCAAGTAATTTCATAACACGAACGGGCAAAACCACTTCATCCATTGAATAACCTTCATAATAGTGGAATCGTCCAACGCAAGCGAGAACCTTCTTCCCGTTCATTTCACCATAGATTAATTTCCCGAAATGAAATTCAACCGTGGCTATGGGGAAGTTTGGAATCATGCTGTAGCTGAATTCCTTCAGAACCTTAATCTTGTTCACCAATCCGTGCAAACCAGTCCCTAAAACAATCCCTACATCTACGTGCCCTACTCCCCTTTTGCTTAGCCATTCAGCGCTCTCTTGAATTTCTATCATATTCTTTAAATTATGTATTACTTGGTGTCCAAGCCGAAATGTTAACCTACTTATTCCTTGCGGATTAAAAAAGTTATTCACGGCTATTAACACTCAATGCACAAAGGTCGTGTGTAAAACTTCATTCAGAAAAAAAATGTTCTTGGAGATAAAGCGACGTACTTTCGCTAAACGTGTGAAACACGCGTGAAACAAGTAAAAAGAACTTAAAAACCCCGATATCATGGGAAAAATAATTACCGTTGCAAATCAAAAAGGCGGCGTTGGAAAAACCACCACTGCCATTAACCTTGCTGCTGCATTGGGCGTTTTAGAATTTAAGACCTTATTGGTAGACGCCGATCCACAGGCCAACGCAACGAGCGGTGTAGGTGTTGATCCGAATACTGTTAAGACAAGCATTTATGAGTGCTTAATTAACGATGTAGATCCGCGCGATATCATCATTACTACTGAAAGTCCAAATCTTGATTTACTTCCTTCCCACATTGACTTAGTTGGAGCCGAGATTGAACTCATTAATATGCCTAGCCGCGAGTATATGCTTCGTGGCACATTGAATAAGATTAAGGACGATTACGATTTCATTATTATAGACTGCTCTCCTTCTTTAGGATTGGTAACTGTGAATGCCTTGTCAGCTTCAGCCAGTGTTATTGTTCCGGTTCAATGCGAGTATTTCGCTTTGGAAGGACTTGGAAAATTATTGAACACGATAAAAATCGTTCAACAAAAATTAAACACAGAATTAACCATTGAAGGTATTCTGTTAACGATGTACGATACCCGTCTTCGCTTGAGCAACCAAGTGGTTGAGGAAGTGCGCATGCATTTCCAAGAGATGGTATTCGATACTTTAATTCACCGCAACACTACATTGGGAGAAGCGCCTAGCTTTGGTCAAACGGTGATTATGCATGACGCCTCGTGTAAGGGAGCGGTGAACTATTTGAACATGGCGCGTGAAGTTCTTCAGAAAAATAATTTGACGAAGATGGGCAGCGACGA
>CAMDFE010000225.1 GCA_945897395.1 Chryseobacterium gleum
TGTTCGCTCCGCGAAGACGAATGTTTCGTCCAGTATTCGTAGTGTCGAGGTAATATCCACAAGGATTTTGAACAATAACGCGATAATCATAAATCACATCATCAGAGGTCACTTCAGAATCTGTAAACACAATATTTGTGGCAGACTGAGTGATGTCCATGTGATATTCCCAATTGTATGGAGCGTATAAATTCTTTCGTTGAAGAATGTACTTATGCGGAACTAATGTAGCTTCACTTCGCACGGTAATGTCAATGTCTTTCGAACTATTCACACTTACCGATGTAATGTAGTTTATGCTCGGTGGATTTGGATAAGTTACGTTAATGCTTTGAATGTTGGAAGCAGAGGTTACACCCGAATTTGAATAAGCAACCACACCGTAATAATGAATGCCAGAAGAGATGCTGGTAAATTCGTGAATACCCGTTAAGTTGCTGCCACTGACGGTATCCACTGGAGTGAAATTTATTCCGTCGACACTATGTACAAGGACGTAATAATCCACGCTTGAACTCCAACCCGAATAAGCGCTCCAAGAAAAATCGATACTGGTATCGCACAAGGTGTATGCTGTTGGACTTAAAAAAATAGTGCAATTGCAGATGCTTCCTGTTGGACTTGTATTTGGACTCGGTGGTGTTCCTGAATAACACGTGTCAATTGCGGAAAGCAAATAACATTCAGGTCCGCTGCTCGGCGTTGAAAGCAAATCACTGAATTGAGTATTGTTAATTCCGAATACTGTGTCAATGAGATTAACGGTTGTCCCGCTGCATGAATAAACAATATAACCGTCCGTATCTCCAGAAGTATTCACGCCCCAGTTCAGTTCAGCTTGTCCTGTGGTAGGATTCACGGTTACGCCTGTGATCGTCGGTATTGCAGGAGCAGTTTGGTCTGAAAAAACACCACCTGCAGTGTTGCTGGCGAAATCACAATTCGGCAACCCACTGTATCTAATCTGAAAATTCAATTGCTCGCTGCAGATTGTAACTTCATAATTAAAGGAAGAAGCGGCACCAGGTAGGGTAGCTACTTTATTCCAAACACCGGTAGGGTATTCTAACCACACTTCCGCATTAACGGCTGCTAACCATGCTGCATTGCTTGAGGGTGAGTTCCATTGCAAATTAACGAATCCTGGCGGAGAAACCGAAGCGGTAGCTGTTAAAAATGTGCTGCAAAAAGTCTCTGAATTTGTGAAGTTTGGGACACCCCCCACGATGTCTTCTGTGGAGATGTATACACAAACTGATCCAGTTGCGGCGTCAACGTTTGAATAGACATAGGTTCCTGATAAATTCGTTGATTGAGTTATTTCTGAAATACCACCAGTTACATCTGTTGCGAAGATGTGGTTTGTTGAAAAAGTAATTGGATTGGGTGTTGTATTCCAAGAAATGGACACGCTTGATCCTTGCACTTCAAGGCAAGTTATGGTTGCAAGAGATTGTCCATTACTCGAAAGAGCAAGGAAGAATCCGAAGACCAAAAAGCATGATAGAATATACCTGTTCATTTCTTTGAAGAGCGCAAAAATAGGCCTTGGGTTGCATACAATGGCCAAAATCAAACGTAATTAAAATGAAATATTGCCTACGGAGTTTTGTGCCTCCTGAAATTCGGCAATCGTCTGCTCGATCACTTCTCGAGCTGAAATTACCCCTTTTAATCTAGCGCTTACTTGACCAATCTCCAATTCCCCTTCCTCAAGATTGCCCAACGACATTCCTTTTTTCGCTCGGCCGCGTCCAAGTAGTTCTTTCAAGTCGTCAAGGCTAGCACCCGTTTCGTAGGCATGAAGAACCGATTTGTAAAACGGGCTATTCAGCAATCGCACGGGTGTTATTTCGTGTAGAGTGAGTTTTGTATCTCCTTCCTTCGCTTGTAAAATGGCGTTTTTGAAATTCTCATGCGCAGCTGATTCATGTGTCATGACGAATCTAGATCCCATTTGCACTCCTTGAGCACCCAGTGACATAGCCGCAAGCATACTTTTCCCGCAGGAAATTCCACCTGCTGCAATCACAGGAATAGAAACAGCCTCCACCACACTCGGAATGAGACAAAGGGTTGTTGTTTCTTCGCGACCATTGTGTCCGCCTGCTTCGAAACCCTCAGCAACAACAGCGTCTACGCCTGCTTCTTGAGATTTCAATGCAAAGGCACTGCTGCTCACAACATGAGCCACTTTTATTCCCGAATATTTCAGTCTTTCTGTGTATTTTTTTGGACTTCCTGCCGAGGTGAAGACAATGGGAACACGGTATTTTTCAATCAGATTTAAATGCTCCTCAATGTTCGGATATAGGAGCGGAAGGTTGACTCCGAAAGGTTTATCGGTCAATTGCAAGCATTTCTTAATCTCCTCTTCCAATTGGTCTGGATACATAGACCCTGCGCCAAGAAGCCCTAATCCGCCAGCATTCGAAACAGCTGAAACCAAATTCGCTCCCGTGCACCAAATCATTCCTCCCTGTATGATCGGGTACTTTATTCCAAAAAGCTGACTGACTAAATTCATATTGAAATTTTCTCCAAAAATGCGAAAAACTATTCAGTGTTTCCAAATTGTTCATTATCTTAGCGAACGAGTTATCCAATATGAAAAAAATTGTAATCTTTCTAAGCTTAGTTTTGGCACTTTTATCAAACGTTTCATCGGCTCAATACCGTTGGGATTATGGATTGAAAGTAGGAGCATCGAACTACCTCGGAGACATCGGAGGAAAATATCTACCAAGAAGAGATTTCGTTGTAGATATGCATTTAAATTCCACGCGTTTTGCTGCTGGATTATATGGAAGATACAAGGTAAACAAGCGTCTGGCCTTTTCTGCAAACTTCGATTGGATACGCATTACAGACAGAGATGCTTATACCACTTACGCTCCTCGTCGCGCTAGAAATGCAAACTTTCAAAACGATTTATTGGAATTAGGCGGAAGAGCTGAACTTACCATTTGGTACGACAACGATGTTGGAAACAAAGGGTATTACAATCCCGATTTTAAAGTCTTTTTGTTTGGAGGTTTAGCTGGATATATGTCTAATCCGAAAGGACAGATCTACAACAACGGTGAAGTTCAATACGGTGGAGAATGGTTCTCTTTGCGTGATTGGAAAACAGAAGGTCAAAAGGAGGCCTATTCGAAATATGGCTTGGCTATCCCAGCAGGTATAGGGGCATATTTCACCTACAACAAAAAGTGGAGAGTGCAGTGGGATCTAAGTTGGAGAACTGTCTTTACTGATTATCTAGATGATATTTCAACGGTTTACACCACACCTAATTCCGAGGATTCTAAGGCCTATGAGTTTGTAAATAATCAAACGTATCAGGCCTTATTAGATGGTTTAGTTGCTGATAACCCACAGTATACAGCAAACGATTTGTCAATT
>CAMDFE010000226.1 GCA_945897395.1 Chryseobacterium gleum
TTGTCTATTACACCGCGAGCTGTCTCCAAATCTGGTGGCTCAGCGTTACGCAATTGACGGTAGATGTATTCAACCGCTTCTTTTTCAGAGTTGGTTGTATCCTTTTGAAGAGTATTGTGAATTAATGTGAAGTCAGCAGCATTCGACTCTTCTTTGTGAAGAACGATTACTTTGGTTCCACTTTCAACAATGATATCGATGTGTGAATCTTCAAGAACAACGTCACGATCTAAGATCAATTCGTTACGCTCAATAGAAACAACTTCAGATGTATCTTCATCTACGAAGTCTTCGATCCAAACTTTCAACACACGTGCTGCAAGTTTACGACCCACAACTTTTTTCAATCCAGCTTTAGAAACTTTCACTTCTTCAGCAAGGTTGAATATTTCAAGAATTTCACGATCGCTTTCGAATCCGATAGCACGAAGTAGGGTAGTTACAGGTAACTTCTTCTTACGATCGATGTAAGCGTACATGGCATTGTTGATGTCTGTCGCGAATTCAATCCAAGAACCCTTGAAAGGAATGATACGAGCAGAGTACAACTTTGTGCCGTTTGCGTGACGTGATTGACCGAAGAACACACCTGGAGAACGGTGCAATTGAGAAACAATTACACGCTCAGCACCATTGATTACGAATGAACCTTGTGGGGTCATGTAAGGAATAGTACCCAAGTAAACGTCTTGCACGATGGTTTCGAAATCTTCGTGCTCTGGATCGGTACAATACAGTTTTAGTTTTGCTTTTAGAGGAACGCTGTACGTTAGTCCGCGTTCGATACACTCTTCTATGGTATATCTCGGAGGATCGATAAAGTAGTCTAAGAACTCCAACACGAACTGGTTGCGCGTGTCTGTAATAGGGAAGTTCTCGGAGAATACCTTGAAAAGACCTTCCGATATTCGGTTTTCAGGATTGGTTTCGAGTTGAAAGAACTCTTTAAACGAGGCGAGCTGAATTTCCAAGAAATCAGGGTACTCGTAAAAATTTTTGGTCGATGAGTAGTTAACTCGATCTGTTAGTTTCTTTAGCGTTGCCAAAGTGTTTCGTTTTAAAGGTTATAAATCCTATGCACAAAAACTGACGGATATTTCCGTCATGAAATAAAAAACAAGTTTAGGCCCACCCGAAGGTAAGGCCTAAACTGAGGTTCAATGTCGTAATCTTACTTGATTTCAACTTTTGCCCCTGCTTCTTCTAGTTGTGTTTTCAAGCCGTTTGCTTCGTCTTTAGTAACACCTTCTTTCAAAGGAGATGGAGTTTTGTCTACTACATCCTTAGCTTCTTTCAAGCCAAGACCAGTAAGATCTTTCACTAATTTAACTATTGCCAATTTGTTTGGACCTACTTCAGTAAGAATAACATCGAAAGATGTTTGTTCTTCTGCAACTGCAGCACCAGCGCCAGGACCAGCCATAACAACTGCCGCAGCAGCTGGCTCAATTCCATAATCGTCTTTTAAAATGGTAGCTAATTCGTTAACTTGCTTTACGGTAAGGTTAACGAGGTCTTCAGCCATTGCTTTCAAATCTGCCATTGTATTTGATTTTAATCGGTTCTTTTAAATTGGAACATATTAGGCGCTATGTTCCTCTTGCGCTTTTTGTTTTTCAGCATGGTTCAACAGTGCAGAAATAACGTTGCGTGCAGGCGACTGCAACAAACCAATGATTTCGCCAATCATCTCTTCTTTGCTCTTCAGCGCTACAAGAGTGTCTAACTGATCATCTCCAACATATACATCTTCACGTATAAGCGCACCTTTGAGGGCAGGCTTATTTGTACCTTTTCTGAAATCCTTAATCAAACGAGCTGGAACGTTTGCTACCTCTGCAATCATTACCGCTGTATTGCCTTTCAGCACAGGGTAAAGACCCGAGAAGTCAGTTCCTTCAACACGCTCCATCGCTTTCTTCAACAAGGTGTTTTTCACCACGCGCATTTGCACGTTTTGTTTGAAGCATTCGCGACGAAGATTGCTGGTTGCCTCGGCGTTTAAGGAAACCGTGTCAGTGATATACAAAATGGGAGCACTGCTCAACATTTCCACTAACTCGGCGATTTCTGTGTTCTTTTGTTCTTTGTTCATAAAGTACAATCCTCCGATTTAACCAGCAATTAGCTCACTGATTTGGTTTCAACTTGAACACTTGGACTCATGGTTGAAGAAACATAAATGCTCTTCATATAAGTTCCTTTTGCAGCAGAAGGCTTTAATTTCACCAAAGTAGAAATTAATTCACTCGCATTTTCAGCCAATTGGGTTGCGTCGAAAGACACACGACCAATACTTGCATGAACGATACCAGCTTTATCAACTTTAAAGTCGATATTACCAGCCTTCTTTTCTGTAACAGCTTTTCCAACATCCTTCGTATCTGTACCGGTCTTTGGGTTAGGCATTAATCCTCGGGGTCCGAGAATTCTTCCTAAAGCTCCAACCTGTCCCATTACGCTAGGTGTGGTAATAATAACGTCAACGTCGGTCCATCCGCCCTTAATCTTGTCGATGTATTCCGTTAATCCTACGTGGTCTGCGCCAGCTGCTCTAGCCTCTGCTTCCTTGTCAGGAGTACAAAGTACTAAAACGCGAACGTCTTTACCAGTTCCGTGAGGAAGTGATACAGTTCCACGAACCATTTGGTTGGATTTTTTCGGGTCTACTCCGAGGCGAACGGCAAGATCCACAGACGCGTCAAACTTTGTGCTTGTAATTTTCTTAACAAGCGACGCTGCTTCGGGCAAAGAGTACGTTTTTAAATTGTCGTACTGTGCCACTGCGGCTTTCATTTTTTTGCTGAGGGTTCCCATTGCTTAATTACCTCTGATTAAAAAGGGCGTTCACCGGTTACTTGTATACCTAGACTACGTGCTGTACCAGCTACCATTTTCATGGCAGACTCAACGGTAAAACAGTTTAAGTCAGGCATTTTATCTTCTGCAATAGCTTTAACTTGTTCCCAAGTTACGCTACCCACTTTCTGACGGTTAGGTTCTGCAGCACCTTGCTTAGCTTTGGCGGCATCTAACAGTTGAACAGCGGCAGGAGCAGTCTTAATTACAAATTCAAAGGACTTGTCCTTATAAACAGTAATTAACACAGGGCACACTTTACCAGCTTTATCTTGGGTTCTAGCATTGAATTGCTTACAGAACTCCATGATGTTTACACCTTTAGAACCTAATGCAGGTCCTACTGGTGGTGCAGGGTTAGCGGCGCCTCCTTTGATTTGCAGCTTTACAAAACCAGCTACTTCTTTCGCCATATTACTTATTTTATTTATTTTGTTCCGGTGTTTAACGGGAAGCGAAGCGTAACCTTATATGATTACGTTAAACACCAAAAGCGCGTTTATTCTTTTTCTACTTGCATATAGCTCAACTCCACAGGA
>CAMDFE010000227.1 GCA_945897395.1 Chryseobacterium gleum
CACGCATTAAAAGATCCAGCATCTGAGGGCATTCGCGGATGGAAGAAACATGTTCCTGAGATGGTTGAAATGGCGAACAGAGACAAAGCGGCTGACTTAGACAAAAAAGAAGAGCAAGCGATTCTTCGTTATGTGATTACGATGGGACCGTTGAAAAAATCGTAGATTTTTTATTCCTACTGCGTAATTCCTACTGCGTAATGGGAACTTCGTTATTCCTATTTCATAATTGGAAAACCGAAGGTTTTATTCCTATTTCAAGATAAGCCTTCAATCTGTTGGCTGCTTCCAACAGTTCGTGATCTTCCTTCGCGAAACAAAAACGCAAACGTTTTTCTGTACTTCCGTTTTCATAGAAAGGTGAAAGTGGAATGCTTGTGACCTTCGCTTCCTTGTTCAACTTCACGGCAAAATCGAAATCTGACTCATCTGAAATAGCGCTGTAATCGAGCACTTGAAAATAAGTTCCTGCACAAGGCAAAACTTTCCAAGGACTTCCCGCTAGGGCTTCCACAAATAAATTTCGTTTGCGTTCGTACATGCGAGAGATTTCAGAATAGTCTACCGTCTTCATGTATTCAGCAATGGCTATTTGAAACGGTGCATTGCATGTGAATACGTTGAACTGATGTTGCTTTCGAAATTCAACCATCCACTTCGCATCGCATACCGCGTAGCCCAATTTCCATCCGGTTGCATGAAAGGTCTTCCCGAAGGAATACACCAACATCATGCGTTCGCGCAGTTCAGGGAATTGCGCCAAACTCTCGTGCCTTCTTCCGTCGAACACAATGTGTTCATACACTTCATCGGATATAATAAAAATATCGGTATCGCGAACAACCTCCAAAAGTTTGTGCGCATCGTCTAACGAATTCACCGCACCGGTAGGATTGTGCGGCGTGTTAATGAGCATGAGTTTTGTTCGATCGTTGATTGCGGCTTTCACTTTCTCCCATGGAATGTGAAAGTCTTCGCCTTCCAATTCAATCCAGATCACCTTTCCACCATTCAACTCTACGGCTGGTGCATAGCAGTCGTATGCCGGAGCGAAAAGAATGACTTCATCTCCCGGAAAAATCAAGGTTGAAATAGCCGTGAAGATGGCTTGCGACGCACCTGCTGTGATAGTCACTTCCGAATTCCAATCGTAGTTACAACCGTGACTTGCATTGAGTTGCTCTGTAATTATTTGTCGAAGCACAGGCATACCGGGCATGGGAGCGTATTGATTGAATCCGTCTTTCATGGCCTTGGTAACCAAATCAATTAAACGATCGTCAATTGGGAATCCCGGAAAGCCTTGTCCCAAGTTCAAAGCGCCTTCTTGCACAGCAAGGGCCGACATGGTTGAAAATATTGTCGTACCTACGTTCGGTAATTTCGATTTCATTGAACGAAGATAAAGACGACTGGACGTTGGGCAAGATTCTTCGAAAGACGCTTCGCAAGTTTTTGTTTTGCACCGGTGAACACTATGACCGAAAATTTCTCGTTGCCCTTTTCACCTTACAATAAATTTATTAGCATGAATAAACTTTCCTATTTCTTTAAATTCGGAACCGTAGCGTTGGTTGTTGCGGCGGCGGTGCAATGCTCAAGTGTTACACAAGATTCTTCGAAAGATGCTACGCAAGATTCTTCGAAAGATACTCCGCAAGATGCTTCGCAAGATGTTGCACAAGAATATTCGGAAGGGAATACGGTGGCGACGCGGTTTAATGTTCCGGCGGGTTATGCAAGGAAAGCCTATGCTAACGGGACTTTTGGAAATTATTTGCAGCAGCTGCCGTTGAAGCCTGCAGGGACTTTGACGAAGCATTACAATGGAGAGACTAAACCAAACAAAGTTGCTGCCGCTGTCATTGATATTTCGGTTGGAAATTCAGATTTGCAGCAATGTGCCGATGCCATTATGCGTCTTCGTGCGGAATGGTTGTTTTCGGAAAAACGATTCAACGATATTTCCTTCAATCTAACAAACGGATTCAACATGAAATATTCTGAATGGAAACAAGGAAAGCGATTGAATGCGGGATGTAACGGATGGAACTCCGGTGGAACGGCTTCTGAGACGCATGATGACTTCATGAATTACATGAAGAAGATCTTTACTTATGCAGGCACACTATCGCTTTCAAAAGAACTTCAAACCAAGAACATTGCAAACTTGGAAGCCGGCGATGTCTTCATTAAAGGCGGATCTCCCGGACATGCGGTTATTGTTGTTGATGTGGCTGAAGGAAGTGAAGGAAAAGTCTTCCTCCTTGCCCAGAGCTACATGCCCGCGCAAGACATTGAAATTTTAAAGAATCCGAACAATGCAGCAATTTCGCCATGGTTCAAGGCCAGCGAAATGGATATGCTCGAAACACCCGAGTGGGATTTCGAGTGGAGTCAGCTTAAAACTTGGCCGTAACAGGGCTCCTTGAAAAATGAAGTTAGACGACTTGAAATAAGTTATCTTCGCGTCAGTTTTTTAAACGTACTACATGTCGAACGCTTCTACGCAAATTGCAACGCTTGAACAAGCACAAGAAATGGGACTTCGTCCCGAAGAATTTGATCAAATCAAAACCATCTTAGGCCGCACGCCGAATTTCACGGAAATGTGCGTGTACTCTGTGATGTGGAGCGAACACTGCTCTTACAAAAACAGTATCAAGTGGTTGAAAACACTTCCGAAGGACGGACCACACATGTTGGTGAAGGCCGGAGAAGAGAACGCAGGTCTTGTAGATATTGGCGACGGCTTGGGCTGCGCCTTCAAAATAGAATCGCATAACCACCCGAGTGCGCTTGAGCCATACCAAGGCGCAGCTACCGGTGTTGGTGGAATTAATCGTGACATCTTCACCATGGGTGCGCGTCCGATTGCGCAATTGAATTCATTGCGTTTCGGGAAACTAGACAATCCGAAAACCAAGTGGTTGTTGGAAGGCGTGGTGAAAGGAATTGGTAATTACGGAAACGCCTTCGGTATTCCGACTGTGGGTGGTGAAGTGTTTTTCGACGAGAGCTATCAAGTGAATCCGTTGGTAAACGCCATGTCTGTGGGCTTGGTTGAAAACGGAAAGATGATTAGTGCGAAAGCGAAAGGCGTTGGGAATCCGGTGTACATTGTTGGTTCTGCCACTGGAAAAGATGGAATAAAAGGAGCGTCGTTCGCTTCAAAAGATATTACCGCTGAATCTGCGAAGGATCTTCCTTCTGTTCAGGTGGGCGATCCGTTTCAAGAAAAATTATTGTTGGAAGCAACCATGGAGTTGTCGGAAACCGACGCTATTGCAGGCATGCAGGACATGGGTGCAGCGGGCATTACCTGCTCTACCTCTGAAATGAGCGCGGGTGGTGGTGTTGGAATGGATATTTATTTAGATAAGG
>CAMDFE010000228.1 GCA_945897395.1 Chryseobacterium gleum
AGCGTCATTCGCGACAACCAAGCAAAGCTTTTTCGACACATATCCCATGACTACAACCACTCCACCTGCCGGACAACCGCCGTGCTCCTCGTACATCCCATCGCCTGCGAAAGCACCTATTTCAATGCGTTCAGTATCTTTATCCAAAAGGTAATCAACTCGCTCACGAGCGGTCATCTTTCCCTTTTCATGCTCTTTATCCATGCGCTTCTTCCCTCCTCCTTCGTAGATCTTTTTCAATCTGCGTTGCAGTTCTGCTATGCGCTGAAGCATTTTATCTTCGTTCATGTTGAAGGCTAGTTCTTTCGGGTCCATGTGGCAAAGTTAAGTATTGCGTGTTCTATTGTGTGTGTTGAAAATAGTATCCTGAAAAGGTTGAATCGCTCAAGACCTTTTTCAGTTCTTGAAGTAGTATGTGCGGCTCAAGAAGTGCTTTATCGAAAAAACCATTGTCTGCGGCATTGCAGAGAAATAATTTTTTATGTTGAAAAGGACCGCTCTGCGTGAATTCCGGATGCAACTGTGAAAGTGAAACGTTGGATGTCTTCGGAAAATACACCAACTCGCCATACGCATCGGCTTCATTCAACGCGAACAACATGCGTTCTTTATCGAAATTCAAATTGCCCACGCCTTCCTCTGCTCCCACATATTCCGCCCCCGCATCTTTCAACAAAATTGCCCAATACGATTGGTTATTCGCTACGGTCCAGTCGCTGCCGTTGTTGGTAGCAAAGAAAATTCTAGGTCTTGCAGAAGGTCCTGATGGAAGGTCTACCGAAGGTCCTTGCGCAGCACCTTCAGCATGACCTTGCATAGCACCTATATATGCGCTTTCAATTTCCAAAAACAACTCTCTCGCCAAAACATTCTTCCGAAGGACATACCCAAAAACATACAACCATTCCGCCTTTCCCAGCGGATGCTCTTCCAGATATTCAGAGGTTGGGATAACGACGCAACCGGGTAATTTCGATCGGTAGTCTGTGGGTTCGAAGGGAACGCTGAAGAGCACAGTCGGATTCAACATAATTAAATCTTCCAGATTCACATCGCCATTCCTTGTGAGATTTTGTGTCTTTCCGCTTGCAATTTGCTCTTGTAATTTCCCAAGCTGAATGCGGTCTGCGTAGGATACACCGCATACGTTTTTCATTCCATCTAACGCATCTATGAAATAGGTATGCGTGGTGCTGAGAAGGGCGATTCTTTCGGGATTGATTTGAGAAAGAGAAACGGAATGAGAAACAGAATGAGAATCAGAATGAGACAGGAACTGAATTAGGGTGTCGTTTCCACTTTTCACTACGCGAAAACCTTTGGCGTATTTGGGTTGAAAAAGAATAGACACTTCGCCCGAAGGGTTTCCATTCGAACAAGAATAAAAAAAAGCAACGCAAGCCAAAAAAAATAAGACGATTCGTTGCGATTTCATGGGGCAAAAGTAAACAAGAAAAAAGCCACTCTTTCGAGTGGCTTTTCATTAGTTCCAAATATAATTTTTGGTAACCGGTTGCAGCTGCTCATAAGCTGAAAGAATTACTTCTTCCGACTCCATAAAAGCTACTAAATCTTGAAGGGTAAAATTTTGCATAGGCGCGTTTAAGTTTTAGGCTTAACGCAACCTTTTCTTTCGATATTGCCCTCCGACTAATCTTTTTTAGATTACCAGCTTAATGTTGTGCTTTTCAATGTGCTTACGAAGGTTAATTAACGCGTAGCGCATTCTTCCCAAAGCTGTATTGATGCTGATATTCAAGTGATCTGCAATTTCCTTGAAACTCATGTCATAAACAATACGCATCATTACAATTTCGCGTTGCTCGGAAGGAAGCATACCAATTAACTGGCGTACCTCTTTGGTTACTTCCTTTTGAATAACCTGCGTCAGCACATTATTCGAAGTTTCTTTCACGAAATCTAGTGGATCATACTTATCGGTAGCACGCTGAATGGGCATTTTCTTGTTGTTACGGAAATGGTCTATGCACAAGTTGTGTGCAATACGCATAATCCAGGCAGAGAATTTACCTTCTTCGTTATACTGTCCGTCTTTCAATGCTTGCACAGCCTTCAAGAATGTATCTTGGAATAAATCGTTTGCTAATTCGCGGTCGCGAACGAACATGTAGATTTTACCAAACACCTTGGACTTGTAGCGTGACATTAACTCACGAAACGCAGGTTCGTTTCCTTGCATATACAAGGTAACCAATTGACGATCTGATTCGAGTGATAAACGCATAACGGCCTCCTTTTTTAAATGGTTCAACTAATTTGGAACTGAAAAAAAGTAGTGTTATATTCTATAGGCGTTTAATGTGATTTTTTAATTTCAATGTCTTTACTTCGACATCTTGAAAACGAATATAGTAATTGTTTTTACAAATAGCAAATAATTTTTTACATTTTTTTCTTTCCTACCAATGAACAATAATCCGATTGAAGAGGTAATACCTTTGACACTTCAACATGAAAGACGTGAAGAACGAGAGTTATAAGACCCACATCATTATTAAAGGTGCACGCGTGCACAATCTAAAAAACGTTTCTGTTTCTATCCCTAGAAACAAACTCGTTGTCCTTACAGGATTGAGTGGTTCGGGAAAAAGTAGTTTGGCTTTTAACACGCTATTTGCAGAAGGACAAAGACGTTATGTTGAAAGTCTATCTTCCTACGCGCGTCAGTTCTTGGGACGTTTCGACAAACCCGATGTAGACTCTATTGTAGGGATTAGTCCGGCTGTTGCCATTGAACAAAAAGTAACGGGAAGAAGTTCGCGCTCTACCGTTGGTACTTCAACAGAAATATACGATTACATTAAGCTGCTTTATGCACGCATTGGCGTAACCTTCTCTCCTACCACAGGAAAGGCAATAACCAAGAACAACACCTCGGATGTGGTGAATGCGATTTTCAAATTGAAAAATGAAACACGCTTTGCTATTGTCTGTCCGCTTAAAATAGAATCTGAAACTTCTTTTCAAATTGGAAAAGAGACTTTGCTTGCGCAAGGTTTTAGTCGATTGGTTTGCAACAACGAGTTCGTTGAAATACAAGATGCTGAATACTCTTCCAAACACACATACTATTTGCTCATTGACCGCATGTCGAAAGACGATGAGTTGGAAGCTTCACGTTTGGGAGACAGCGTAGATCTGGCGTTTTCCTTGGGACGCGGGCACTGCGCGCTTTTCTTTCCGGACAAAAAGAAATTCGAAATTTTCGCGAATCAGTTGGAAGAAGACGGTGTTGTTTTCGAAGAACCCTCATTGAATTTGTTTTCATTTAATAACCCTATTGGCGCATGTAAATCGTGCGAAGGATTTGGAAGTCTCATTGGCATTGATTCGAAGTTAGTTATTCCAAATGA
>CAMDFE010000229.1 GCA_945897395.1 Chryseobacterium gleum
TGTATTTCGGAAAGTTGGAAGGAACGGAAGTTTATCTTCAGCAAGATGGCTTTATGGACAAGGAGCAGTTGAGCATTTAGGATTTGAATCCGGCAGAGCGCCCGATTAATCAGCATTGGAGTTGGGATCGCATTTTAAGAAGTATCTTCATTAAGCAAGCCGATGTTCTTCAAGGATTTTTCTTTTTTGAAGACGACTTTTCAGATTCGCAATTGAAAGCGAATTTCGATTTCTACGAACCGAAAACCGTTCACGAAAGCAGTCTTTCTCCGTGTGTCCACGCGATACTTGCCGCAAAACTTGGCTATAGCGAAAAAGCATACGAGATGTATTTACGCACCTCGCGCCTCGACATAGACGATTACAATCACGAAGCGCACGAAGGACTTCACATAACATCCATGGCAGGCACGTGGATGGCCATTACCATGGGATTTGGTGGAATGCGCGTGAAGAACGGAAAGTTGGTGTTTAATGGAATACTGCCTTCGCAATGGAAAAGCTTTACGTTTAAAGTGCTATTTCGAGGGAAGCAATACAGTGTTTTTGTAGACTCAAGTGGAACAAGGATAAACTAATCCGCTTCGCGGACAAATCCACTATGTGGACAAATCCACTTTGTGGACAAATCCTTTCAGGACCAATCCCGTAGTGATGTATCCGCTTCGCGGACTTGTCCACTCTGTGGATGTATCCCGAAGGGACTTTTCCGCTTCGCGGAATAAGAGGCAATATCACTTGCGAATACTCGTTCCATGAACCATCTTTGCCTCATGAAGAAAAGCATTTTCTTTTTTCTATTCGCCGCAACAGTTTTGCTCATCGCGTCTTGTCGTAGAGACGAGATAACAACCGACTCTTCTGCTAAGATTGAGTTCTCGACCGATACATTGCTTTTCGATACCGTCTTCACCACCATTGGTAGTGTGACGAAAATTGTAAAGGTGTATAACAAGAATTCAAGTGCTATTCAGATTGGAACCATTGACCTAGCGGGAGGGACGAATTCGCAATTCCGTATAAACGTAAACGGAGATAACGGGACGCATTTTGAAAACGTTTTCCTCGAAGCCGGAGATAGCCTTTTCATTTTTGTTGAAGTAACCGTAGATCCTACCAACTCGAACACTCCGTACGTCATTGAAGATCAAATATTATTCAACACCAACGGAAACAACCAAGTGGTGCAACTGGCCGCATGGGGACAAGATGCGTATTTCCACGGAGGAACCACGCAGAACGAACTCTACGTCTTGCCTTGCGGAGAAATTTGGAACAACGACAAACCACACGTGATCTACGGTATTGTTGCCGTTGACGAAGGATGCAACCTCACCATTAACGAAGGAACACACGTATACGTCCATGCGAAATCCGGACTGTTCGTCTACAAAGGTTCTCTGAATATTCAAGGAAGCTTGAACAACGAAGTGGTCTTCGAAGGCGATCGATTGGACGCCGACTACGCCACACTGCCCGGACAATGGGGCATTCAGTACGACGTGCAAATTGAAACAGGTGTAGGTCCAGGAATCTATTCCGTTACCCGCGGAGGAATTTGGCTCTACCAATGCAACTCAAGTTCCATCAATTACGCCATTATTAAAAATGGAGGAATGGGTATTCAAGTTGACACACTTGGAAATACAAGCGCAACCGGATACGAACTCACCGTTACCAATACCAAGATCGACAACATGTCGGGAGTAGGGTTGTTCGCACAAGGTTCTTCCATTTATGGAAACAATCTGTTGGTTACCAACTGCGCTGAGAGCTGCGCCAACCTAAGCGTTGGAGGAACCTATCAGTTCGACAACTGCACCTTCGCGAACTATTGGAGCAACGGCAATCGCACTTCTCCGGCATTCTATCTCACCAACTACTACGAAGACGTTAATCAGAATATTCAAACCAGAACACTCACAAACTGCCTCTTCCGCAATTGCATCATTTGGGGAAACAACGCCACCCTTGTCGATTTCAGTGAGTTCGTGGTAGACCTCAAAGATCCCGAACTTCAACAAGTGCAATTCAAATACTGCCTCGTAGACACAGACGTTGACGTCTCAGACGACGGCAACATTTGGGAAAGCATGGTGAATAATCAAAATCCATATTTCTGCGATTACGCCAACGGCAACTTCCGCGTAAACCAGGACGCTCCGCGCATGATCGGCGGTCCGTTCACCTTCGGTCCCGATATCTCAGGAAATAACAATGGGGATTGGAAAGGGTGCTACGATTACAACGGAAACTGTAACTAACGTTACGAGGGCGAATTTCTTCGCGAGGGTCTGCGACGAGGGCAACTGACGTTGCGAGGGCGAATTTCTTCGCGAGGGTCTGCGACGAGGGCAACTAACGTTGCGAGGGTCTTCGACGGAATAAAACCTTCGGTTTTCCAATTACGAATTAGGTATTACACAGTTCCTAGGTTGAAAACTTCCAATTCCATATTCCATTTCAATGCAACGAATTGTGTTTCTTGCATATTGAAAACACACCATGAACTCTTCCATTCTACAAGCTCTGTTGAAACTCTTCGCCATTATTTCGGGCGATAAGAAAACGAATGGATATGAAGTTGTGTCGATTTTTTTAGGGAATAAGTTAAGTCAGCAGCAGATTAAAGAGTTTCTTGAAGATTATAAGAAATACGTTGCCTTGTACCACAAGCCGAAATCCAATGCTGAAAAGCATATGGCTATGACTAGTGTTAAAGTCCTGCGCTTGTGCGAAGAGATACATACTTCTTTGAATCATCATGAGCGTTTCCTTGTTTTTGTCCGTTTGGTGGAATTTGTTTTCACCAACAAAGAACAAAAAGAGCAAGACCTCGAGTTCTTATACACCGTGGCCGATGCGTTTCACATGGATGAAAAGACGCGCATGGCAATTATTCATTTCGTGCACTCGAAAGAAATTGAGTCATCTGACTATTTCTTTTGCATGAGTAATGAAGATGGGCAAGAACACAGTCATTTGCCTTCTGGAGAGCTCATCTTCTTCCGCATTCCGGAAGAGAATTTGTTTTTCTTTCGCTACATCGGAACAGACGAGTTGAAACTGAATGGAAGTTCGATTACTCCGAATTCGGTAAATGCTTTTTCTTCCGGTTCTTCCATTCGCGGAGCGAAGAGCAAACCTGTTTTTTATAGCGATGTTCTTCATTCCTTCTTGGCTTCAGAGAATTTAGATGGAATAGATTTTCTTTGTAATTCCATCTCGCATCAATTTCCAAATGGAAAAAAAGCATTGGAAACCCTGCGCTTCAGAGCTTCTTCCGGAAACCTCATTGGTATTATGGGTGGAAGTGGTTCGGGAAAATCAACGCTATTAAATATCCTGAACGGAAACACGCGTCCGAAAT
>CAMDFE010000230.1 GCA_945897395.1 Chryseobacterium gleum
ATAAACATGGTCTTGTTATCGGAAGTCAAAGAGAAAGTCGACTCTTCATTTACTGTGTTTATTGGGTAACCTAAGTTGATTGGCTTCGACCAAACACCGTTCACCAATTCAGTCTTGAAAATATCGTAGCTTCCCATTCCCAAATGTCCGGCTGAAGCGAAGAACAAGGTCTTTCCATTCGGATGAATGAATACAAATTTTTCATCGTGCGTTGTGTTAATCACCGGACCCATATTCTTAGGCTTTCCCCAAGAAGACCCGCTCTTTTCTGAAACATAAATATCTCCGCGTCCCATACCATCCAAGCGCTCGCTAATGAAATACAATTTCTTTCCGTCGGCAGTCTGAGAGACACTGCCTTCAAAGAAACTTGTATTGATTGACTTTGGCAAACGCTCGGCCTCGCGCCATTTTACTTCGCCTTTTTTCGAGAAGAAAATATCTCCAGCATTATCGCCATCGTTCTTGTAAACATAGATCATAGATCCATCAGGAACAATGCTCAACACGGCATCGTGATAGACAGTATTCACCGCACCCGGAAGCTTCTCGCAGTCGCCCCACTCGCCTGTTACAGAATCTTTCACTGTAAAATAGATATCCTCGTAAAATTTGAAATCTCCTTTTTCGTCAATGTTTATTCCCATGCGATCTGGCGGAGAAGTGGTGTTGTCGCGACGCGAAGTGAACACCAACGTTTTTCCATCTGCAGTAATGCTCGGTGCATATTCTTCCAAACGTGTATTGATAGCACCGCCTAAGTTGGTAATAGTCACCTTAACGGGCTTTTCTCTTTTTCGCTTCGCGAATTCGCATTCACGAATGAACTTGTTCGCTTCATCTGCCTCGTAGGTCTTCGGTTTTTCCAATTTCAAGTAGGCATTGTATTCCACAATTGCGCGATCTAAATCGCTTGTTCGGTGGTAACACTTCGCATAGAACAGAGTCAGTTCTTTGGTCGGAACTCCCTTCTTAATTTTCGAAGCTTTGTCCAACGACTTAAATGCATCTGGATATTTTTTCAAGTTGTAATAACACTCCGCTTCACCCAATTGCGCCTTATAGTTCGCGGGGTCGTTCGTCAACACTTCACGATAAATCGTAATTGCACCGCGCATATTGCCTTTAATGTATTCGTGCTCTGCACTGAGCATTTTCGCTGCATTCGCCGCAACATCTACATCGCCAGTAATAGTAGAGTCTGTTTGTGTGAAGGCCGTCACCGCAGTGAAAAGCACCAACATTAATCCAAGAATTTTCTTCATATCATTTGCATTTTATACATTCGAAAATAAACAATCACTCACTAAGATTTAATTCTAAATGAAACGGGTTGTGAACACCTTTCTTACCTTCGTTGTGAAAAACATTTACCATGTCAACCACTGAATCTGCGAGCAACCACAATAATCTAGAAAACAAAAGCATCTCCGAATTATTGTTCGGAATGAATGAAGAAGACCGCTCTGTCCCTATTGCAGTAGCCCTTGCGCTTCCTCAAATTGAAAAATTAATTGCGGAAGTCGTTTCGAAAATGCAACATGGCGGAAGACTTTTATACATGGGTGCCGGCACTAGCGGAAGACTCGGTATTGTTGACGCTTCTGAATGTCCGCCTACGTTCGGAGTAGACTTCGGAAGAGTGATCGGAATTATTGCAGGAGGCGACGGCGCCATTCGCAAAGCCGTTGAATTTGCAGAAGACGATGAAGAGCAAGGCTGGAAAGACCTTCAGACTTTCAACATAACTAAAAATGATGTGGTGGTTGGAATTGCTGCGTCGGGAAGAACGCCCTACGTTATTGGTGCGTTGAAGAAATGCAACGAAGAAGGCATTTCAACCGGGTGTGTGGTTTGCAACGCGGGATCAGCTGTTGCCGCTGTTTCGAAATTCCCTGTTGAAGTGGTTGTGGGTCCTGAGTTTGTAACAGGAAGTACACGTTTGAAAAGTGGAACTGCGCAGAAATTAGTGCTGAACATGCTTACCACCTGCACCTTCATTCAACTTGGACATGTGAAAGGAAACAAGATGGTCGACATGCAGCTTTCAAACTACAAATTGGTCGATCGTGGAACGCGCATGGTGATGGAAGAAACAGGGTTGAATGCAGAGGAAGCGAAAGCACTTTTGTTGAAAGAAGGAAGCGTTAGATTCGCCGTCGATTCATTGAAAAAGTAACATGCACACGTTAGAGCCTTATTATAACTGGAGAGGATTGTATTGCGCAGAGGAAGATGAACTTTCTCCGTTTTACAACCAACAGTATTCTGAATTCGAATTCAGCAACAAGATTTACGATTTTTATATTCATCCGCAGTGGGACAACATTGGCAGTCAGACGCTATTCGTGAAACTCCTCTTCGCCCATTACGGCGAGGGTTATGCGATTGTTGAATTGATTGGTGAATGGAACGATTTGTTGTACAACGACATCATGTTTTTGAAACGCGAATTCGCCGATCATCTAATTCATTCAGGAATAACGAAATTTATTTTCATTGGTGAAAATGTTTTGAACTTCCACACGAGCGACGACTGTTATTACGAAGAGTGGTTTGAAGATGTGAACGATGACGACGGATGGATTGCCTTGGTGAATTTCCGCGATCACGTGTTGGAAGATTTTTCAAAGGCCTACATTGATCAGTATTTTGTTTCGGGTGGAAATTTGAACGAAGTGAATTGGCGCACGCAAAACCCTCACGATTTCTATGAAAAAATAAACGCGAGTGTTGTTAAACGCATTGGATAATGGAACAGAGTGAATTGTTTGAAATGAATAGAACCTCATGGAACAAGCGTGTAGCTGTTCACATGAAATCTGACTTTTATTTTTTGGAAGAATTCCTAAATGGAAAAACTTCATTGAATGAAATTGAATTGAATTTGCTTGGCGACATTCGCGGTAAATCTATTTTGCATTTGCAATGTCACTTCGGACAAGACTCGCTCTCGTTAACGCGAATGGGTGCAGAAGTAACGGGAGTCGATCTTTCAGACACGGCCATTGAAAAAGCGAAAGAGCTGAATACACAAATGAATTTGAACGCAGAATTCGTTTGTTGCAATGTGTATGATTTGAAGGATCATCTCGACAAAAAATTCGACATCGTGTTCACCAGTTACGGAACCATTGGTTGGTTGCCCGATTTAAACCGTTGGGCGGAAGTTGTTTCTCATTTCTTGAAGCCTTCAGGCAAATTTATTTTCGTTGAATTTCATCCGGTGATGTGGATGTTCGACAATGACTTTCAAACGTTGGGATACAATTACTTCAATGCTGGACCAGATATCGAAACCAGCACCGGCACATACGCCGACCCCACTTCCGACATTGAAATCACCTGTGCTTATTGGAATCATT
>CAMDFE010000231.1 GCA_945897395.1 Chryseobacterium gleum
GTGATTGGTATGAGTAAGATGGAGTTGATAAGCACGGTGTTGGAACACTGCGTGTAATTGGAAAACCTTCGGTTTTATGCCTACTTCGTAATTGGAACTAGGTTATTGGAAAACCTCTGGTTTTATTCCTACTTCGTAATTCCTATTTCATAATTCCTACGTTGTAATTTAAAACAGTCGAAGACCCTCGTTGCTTGCAACCCTCGTCCGAAGGACCCTCGCGAAGCATTTCGCCCTCGCAACGCCCGTTGCCCTCGCGAAGCTTAGAAATACTTATCCAACGCCACCACCTTCCTAACCGCTTCATGCAAGTCTGCAATCGGAATGCGCTCTTGTTGCATGCTGTCGCGGTGACGAATGGTTACGCAGTTGTCTTCCAACGTTTCGTTGTCTACTGTAACGCAAATGGGAGTTCCAATAGCGTCTTGTCTTCTGTATCTGCGACCAATAGCGTCTTTGTCGTCGTATTGCAAGTTGAAGTCTAACTTCAATAGATCTACAATTTCTTTTGCTTTTTCAGGAAGCCCGTCTTTCTTCACCAACGGCAATACCGCTACTTTCACAGGAGCCAAGGCCGCTGGAATGCGAAGCACCGTGCGCTCACTTCCATCTTCCAACTTCTCTTCCACAAATGAACTCGACAATACAGCCAAGAACATGCGGTCTAATCCGATAGAAGTTTCAATCACATACGGAACAAAACTTTCGTTCGTTTCCGGATCGAAATAACGCAATTTCTTCCCACTGAATTCTTCGTGTTTTTTCAAATCGAAATCGGTTCGAGAATGTATTCCTTCCAACTCTTTGAATCCCATTGGGAAGTTGAACTCAATGTCGCAAGCCGCATTGGCGTAGTGCGCCAGCTTCAAGTGGTCGTGGAACTTGTAATTTCCTTCACCCAATCCTAAAGCGTTGTGCCACTTAATACGCTCGTTCTTCCAGTAGTTGTACCATTCCATCTCCGTACCCGGCTTCACGAAATATTGCATTTCCATTTGCTCGAATTCACGCATTCGGAAAATGAACTGACGCGCAATAATTTCATTGCGAAATGCTTTTCCAATTTGTGCAATTCCGAATGGAAGTTTCATTCTTCCTGTCTTCTGAACGTTCAAGAAATTCACGAAAATTCCTTGCGCCGTTTCCGGACGTAAATAAATAACTCCAGCTTCGCCGCTTACTGCGCCGAGCTCTGTTTTGAACATAAGGTTAAACTGACGAACATCTGTCCAGTTGCGCGATCCAGTCTCTGGATCAGCAATTTCACAGTCTTCAATCAATTGCTTCAATCCCTCTAAATCGCTTGCTTCTAAAGCGACTTTCATACGCGTTTTCACGGCGTCTATTTTCTCTTGTGCACGAAGTACATTCGGATTGGTTGCGCGGAATTGTTCTTCATCGAACGCATCTCCGAAACGGTTCTTCGCTTTCTCTATTTCTTTGGTGATTTTCGCTTCGCTTTTCGCCATGTAATCTTCCAACAAAACATCGGCGCGGTAACGCTTCTTGCTGTCTTTGTTGTCGATCAAGGGATCGTTGAACGCATCTACGTGTCCGCTTGCTTTCCAAGTGGTCGGATGCATGAAAATAGACGCGTCTATTCCCACAATGTTTTGGTGCATGCGGGTCATGGCGGTCCACCAGTAGTTCTTGATGTTGTTTTTCAATTCAACACCCAACTGACCGTAGTCGTAGGCGGCTGAAAGGCCATCGTAAATTTCAGATGAGGGAAATACAAATCCGTATTCCTTTGCGTGCGAGATTACCGCTTTTAATTTGTCTTCTTGTGCCATAACGGCTGCAAAGATAGGACTATTAAATTCTTTCGAGAAGCGCTTCGAAGATTTCTCTTCCGTCGGTGTTTTCCAATTCGAAATCGGCTGCACGCTCGGGGTGAGGCATCATTCCAAATACATTTTTACCTGCATTGCAAATACCTGCAATGTTGTTCAATGAACCATTCGGATTGAAGTCTTCACTTACCACACCGTCTGCAGAGCAATAGCGGAACAACACTTGGTCGTTGTCTTCAATTTGCTTCAACACATCGGCGGGAGCAAAGAAGTTCCCTTCTCCGTGTGCAATTGGAATTTGAAATGCTTTTTCGCGATCCAATCCGGCGGTTAAAACCGCGCTGGTTGAAGCCGCTTTCAAATGAACATTTTTACAAATGAATTTTCTAGGAGTGTTGTGCAACAGGGCTCCTGGAAGCAATTTCGCTTCTGTTAAAATTTGAAATCCGTTGCAAATTCCCATTACATATCCGCCGCGATTTGCGTGTGCCACCACTTCTTCCATAATTGGAGAAAAGCGCGCAATAGCGCCGCTGCGTAGGTAATCGCCGTAGCTGAATCCGCCTGGAACAAACACGAAATCACAACCTTGAAGGTCGCGGTCTTTGTGCCAAAGTTTTACCACTTCTTGTCCCATGATGTGCGACATGGAATACACCAAATCTTCATCACAATTGCTACCAGGAAAAACGACGACACCAAATTTCATAGAAGAGAATTTTTGCAAAAGTAAGCTAAACTTTTCACCACTGAAACACAGGAATGAGTTGTGTTTGTTCAATCAATATCCAAAGGCTTATGGCCACTGAGATGTAAAAGAATGCTGGAGCGAAAAGCGAGACGCGATAATTGGAATACCAGTAGGAAAGACATAAAATAAGTCCGAGTCCAACCCCTTCAATAATCAGCTGATTCAAGAATAGCCATCCCGCTGTTACCGAGCCAAGCATGGCGAAACATAGGAAGACAATGATCCATTTCGAGTTTCGGTTTTTGTTGGTGTTTCGGTCGCCGGAAGCAATAAGTGACTGCATAGAGAACAGTAATGATAAGGCGCAGAGGGCGTAAAATGATAATTTCGAGTAGGAATGAATCATCCAATTGTCTTGCGAATTCAGACTAATAATCCGCTTGAATAAATAGAAATTCCAATTGTCCATAAACAAATACTGCATGGAAAAGCAATACATGATAGGGAATACAAATCCAGCCAGAGGCATAATGTATTCTCTAAAATTATATCCCCTTGTGAAGATTACTGCAACAAGCAGCATTGGGAACAAAGTCAGATACAACGGGAAACACAGCGCAGCTAATCCGAACCAAAATCCAGAACGGAAGTATGGATCTAAGGCCGTTTTCTGTCGGTACACTTCCAACAAGCGATTCGCTCCCATGGTTAAAAAAATCTGCGCGAAGAGAAAAGTAATGCTGTGATTGAGAAGGAAAATAACAACGAAAAGATTCGAAAACACGAGCGCTGGGACGTAGGTTGGACCGTTGTGTAGCTCGTGTCTGTTGTAGACCCAGTTGAACAAGATGGCACCCAACGTTA
>CAMDFE010000232.1 GCA_945897395.1 Chryseobacterium gleum
TATTGAAATGTCATTTGCAAGAAAAAATTATGCTTGCAAAAACATTTGGCAGCGCTGTCTATGGCGTGAATGCCTACCTCATTACGATTGAAGTTCATGCCGACAAAGGAACGTTGGTGAACATGGTTGGACTTCCAGACACCTCTGTAAAGGAAGCGCAGCAGCGCATTCGCGCGGCCTTCACAAATTCAGGAATGAAGAATCCCATTCGGAACTACACCATTAACATGGCGCCTGCAGATATTCGAAAAGAAGGAACGGCGTATGACTTGCCGCTCGCACTAGGTCTTTTAGCCGCAACAGAACAGATTCCGAACGAAACACTTTCGAAATACATCATCATGGGTGAGCTGTCGTTGGACGGAAGTATTCGTCCGATAAAGGGTGTTCTACCCATGGCCATTCAAGCGAAGCGCGATGGCTTTGAAGGGATTATTGTTCCTATTGAAAACGCACCGGAATGTGCGGTGGTAGATGGATTGAAAATCTATGGATCTCCGTGCATTTTAGACGTCGTAAATTTTTTCAAGGGTGAAGGAAAGTTGGAAGAATTTCCATTCGAAAAGGAAAAATTTCAGTCGCTGCAGACGCAGCATTTCGCGTTGGATTTTACCGATGTAAAAGGACAAGAAAACATTAAGCGCGCGTTCGAGATTGCCGCTTCAGGCGGACACAACCTTATTCTCATTGGTCCGCCAGGCGCGGGAAAGACGATGTTAGCGAAGCGCCTTCCATCTATATTACCACCATTGTCTTTAGACGAAGCTTTGGAGACAACTAAGATTCACAGCGTAGCTGGAAGATTGAAAAAACACGATGCGTTAATTGTGAATCGTCCGTTTAGAAGTCCCCATCACACAATCTCTGACGTCGCGCTCGTCGGGGGCGGATCTTACCCTCAGCCTGGTGAAATTTCGTTGGCGCACAACGGTGTTTTATTCTTGGATGAATTGCCTGAATTTAAACGTTCGGTGTTGGAAGTTATGCGTCAACCGTTGGAAGATCGGAACGTAACTATTTCGCGCAGTAAGTTCAGTGTTGAGTATCCAGCGAGCTTTATGTTGGTGGCCTCAATGAACCCCTGTCCCTGTGGCTATTTCAATCATCCGGAAAAAGAATGCACGTGTGGATCGGGCGTTGTGCAGCGGTATTTGAGCAAGGTGAGTGGACCGTTGTTAGACCGTATTGATTTGCATGTTGAAGTGACGCCGGTTCCGTTCGCGCGTTTGCATGAGCAGCGCTCGGGTGAACCGAGTGTGGGTATTCGCGAGCGTGTTACTCGCGCAAGAGATTTACAGTCGGAGAGATTCAATGAGAGTAAAACGAATTACAACGCGCAAATGAATACGCAGGAGTTGAAGTCGCATTGCGCCTTAGACGAAGCCAGTTCAGAGTTGTTGAAGTTGGCCATGAATAAACTTCAGCTTTCCGCCAGAGCCTATGAACGTATCTTGAAAGTTGCACGCACCATTGCCGATTTAGCAGCTTCAGAAAAAATTCAAAGCGAACATATTTCCGAAGCCATTCAATACCGAAGTTTAGATCGGGAGAATTGGGGAGGGTGAGGTTAATGAAAGGCAGGATTATTCACAAACTCCATATCCGTTAACGTTTTCATGAAGGCAACAAGGTCTTCCATTTCTTGCTGTGTCATTCTTCCCTTCACGGCGAAGGACAAGTTGGGATCTAGGTTAGCGCTGTAGCGGAAGCCCGTGTTGTAATGCTGAACACATTCCAACAAGGTTTGAAATCTTCCGTCGTGCATAAACGGCGCGGTCAATTCAACATTCCGAAGTGATGGTGTTTTAAATTTTCCTTTATCGCTTTCGTTTAGGGTGATGCGGAATCGACCTTCATCTATTGAAATACTATCTAATCCGGTATTGCGAAATTCGAAGTCGCTGAAGGTAGATCCCATCGTATGACAATGCGAGCAGTCTCCCTTGTCCATGTCTTCGAAAAGAGATTTTCCATTTAATTCTTGAGCAGTAAATAATACTTCACCGCGCATATATTGATCGTATTTTGAATTGCCTGAAATGAGTGTTCGCTCGAATTGAGCAATAGCGCGCATGATGTTTTGAGAAGTTACTTGGGAACTTCCAAACGCTGCTTTGAATAATTCTGGATATTCTGTATGTCCATTCAATTTAGCAACGGCATTCGCCATTGTTTCATGCATTTCAATGGGGTTAGTTATGGGACCCATAACCTGACTTTCCATTCCATTTGCACCGCCGTCCCAGAAGAATTTCGTTTGCCAACCGAGATTAATTAATGGCATAGCATTTCTTTCTCCTTGAATGCCGTCTATGCCTGTGCTAAACTGATTGGGATCTGTAAAACCGTATTCTTGTAAATGACAGCTGGCACAACTCTGTGTATTGTCTCCAGATAAAATAGGGTCATAGAACAAACGCTTGCCAAGGGCCACACCTTCAACGGTAAGCGGATTGGTGGAAGGAATGCTCATGGGAGGAAGTCCTGCGGGAATGACAAGCGTATAAGGCGTTGCAGCAGGTGTTTCGTCTTCACATTTGTCGCAGGCGACAAAGAGAAGAGGAAAAACAAAAACTATTGCGACAACTAATTTTTTCATTCTTCTAAGAACACGAAAGCGCTAGCGGAAAATGCGTTAGGAAAATTGGCACGAAGTGCGTTTATCCATGGAATATCTGAAGTAGAAATACTTTGGTGATTGTTATTTCCTGTAAAGGCTATTGTATTCGGATTGTTGTACAATTTATTCAAATCGAATTGAAGTTGAATCACAGATGCATTGCGATCGACATGAAGATTAAGAGGCAAAGAAATCGGAGCTAAAGCGCGATCTGTCCCGTAGTGATAAATAAGCGGTTGCTCGGTTCCTGACGTACTTGAAGTAAAGTATCCTTCATGCTTAAAGAAAATGTATCCTGTGTTCCAGGTCCAGATCATTCCATACATCGGATCTAAATCTCCCGCCTGATCCCCTGAGTGGTTGTTAAGAGAATCGACACCTAAATTGAATTCTATTGAAGTGTAGTGTCCGTCAGGAATTTCCACTTGATCGAGTTGAAGCGAAGTAGGAACCGACTGGTCAATGAGTTCATGTCCGTATAGTTCAACGCGCTCCCCATTTTCATTTACCAACTTCATGTGTGAAATGTAGTACTTCAGCATGTATGCATTGTATGCTTCTCCAGCTCCGTTGGTGTATGTGCTGTCGAGATGAAATTCATTTTCACCAATAACATTAAACACATTTACCCTTGTGTATGATTTGCATTTTGTTTCGAGGTCTTTTCGACACGAGGAAATAGCGATCGTGCAAAGGGCAATTAGAAGAAGTGCAAATTGTTTCA
>CAMDFE010000233.1 GCA_945897395.1 Chryseobacterium gleum
GGTAACCTAGACTCCAAAACAAGTGAAGAGATTATGCAATTGTTAGACATCATTCATCAAGCTGGAAACACCATTGTCCTTGTTACACACGAGGAAGACATTGCCCTTCGCGCGAAACGCGTGGTTCGCATGCGCGATGGAATTATTGAAAGCGACCAAGCCCAAGTATAGCCACTCGTGGCATATATTTGCCACTCATTTTTTCACCATGAACATCAAAGAAATAATTTCTTCTCTTCCAATAGGAACAACCATTCAACTCAGCGGTTGGGTGCGCACTTTTCGTAACGAACAATTCATTGCTTTAAACGACGGTTCTTGCATCTCGAATTTACAAGTCGTTGTAAATGCCGATTCTCTTTCGGAAGAAGACAGTAAACGCATTCACACAGGCGCTTGTATTTCCGTTCATGGAACGCTCACTGAAAGTTTAGGCAAAGGACAAGCGATAGAACTTACTGCATCGAAAGTTGAAATTTTGGGTGAAAGCAATCCGAACGAGTTCCCTATTCAAATGAAAAAACATTCATTGGAATTCCTTCGTGAAAAAGCACACTTACGTTTCCGCACTTCAACATTCAGCGCGGTGTTCAGACTTCGTCATCAATTGTCCTTCGCAATACATAATTATTTCAATCAAAACGGATTCGTAAACATTCACGCTCCTATCATCACCGGAAGCGATGCGGAAGGTGCTGGAGAAATGTTTACGGTTTCCAACTTCGACCTAGAAAACCCTCCACGTAAAGAAGACGGAACAATTGATTTCGGAGAAGACTTTTTCGGAAAGCATACACACCTTACAGTAAGCGGACAACTGGAAGCCGAATTGGCTGCACTAGCACTTGGAAAAGTATACACCTTCGGACCAACGTTCCGTGCAGAAAACAGCAACACCAGCAGACACCTTGCAGAGTTTTGGATGATAGAACCGGAAGTTGCATTCAACGACTTGGCTGCTAATGCAGATTTAGCAGAGGACTTTTTGAAGTATTGCATTCGTTACGTTTTGGAAAACGGAAAAGAAGATTTGCTTTTCCTTGAAGAACGCGAAGCAACCGAAGACAAACAGAAACCTACAGAGGAGCGTCAAACTGCGCCACTCATCGAGCGTCTCGAGTTTGTTGCTAACAACACCTTCGAGCGCATTACCTACACTGAAGCGATTGACATTCTTTTGAATTCAAGTCACTACAAAAAGAAGAAATTCAAGTACCCTATTGAATGGGGAATTGATCTTCAAAGCGAGCATGAAAGATTTTTGGTTGAAAAGCATTTCCAAAAACCAGTCATTCTAACCAACTACCCTGCTGGCATTAAAGCATTTTATATGCGAATGAATGAAGACCAAAAAACAGTTGCCGCAATGGACATTTTGGTTCCTGGTATTGGTGAAATTATTGGTGGAAGTCAGCGCGAAGAACGCTACGATATGCTACTTGAAAAATGCAAGCAATTCAACATCCCAGAAGAAAGCATGTGGTGGTATTTGGAAACACGCAAGTTCGGAACGTGTCAGCACGCTGGATTCGGATTGGGCTTCGAAAGATTGGTGATGTACGTAACCGGAATGACAAACATTCGCGATGTAATTCCTTTCCCTCGCACCCCGAAGAACGCTGAATTCTAAATTGAAATTTTATTTCTGAATCAACGCTATCCAAACTGAAGTTTTGCTCCAGTTGTCAATGCGCGTCCAAATAGGGCGAACAACACCATTAACCGCAGAGATGTTGTTGTAGTCGCCTAAGAAAACACTTGCATTGGTTACAAAAGGGTTCTCGCTAATGCGCTCGTTGGTCCAGGTTTTTCCGCCATCGCTCGAAGACGCCAAATAAACATCGGTATTGTAATCGGTGTAATTTCTTCTGTCGTAAAACACAGCATATAAATTTCCCGTAACCACATCTACCGTCATCCAAGGAAAAAACTGATGTGCATCTGTATCATCATTATTCACGCGAATCGCTTCTGTCCAATTTTCTCCTCCATCTGAAGACGAAGAAACAAAAACATCCACATCGCCATTGCGCTCATCGCTCCAGCACAAATAGAGATTTCCTCTGTTCGGACCATTGCTTAAATCGCTGAGAAGAATGGGCATTCCGTTGGCGCGATAAACACCTGGAATTTCTTGATTCCATCCGCCTGGAATTGACATAGCGACTTTCGATTTCGGCATCCAAGTATTTCCACCATCCAATGATTTGTTGAAGTAGATATTCTCTTGATGCGCCCAGGCTACATATACTTCATTGTTTAATCCGGCTGCAGGAACAGCTCCTTCAACAGTATTGTCATCGTCTAAACATCCACCTTCAACATCACTAATGGCAATGGGCTTGGAAAAACTCGTCTCTCCTTTTTTTCCTTTCGAAAAAAGAATTCTCGAATGATCGTTCGGTTCTGTGCTTTCGTATTTATCAAATTCAGTCCACGTCACATATATCTCACTTCCATCTTTCGAAGTTGTTGCCCATTGTTTATCTTGATCCTTCGGCGCATTCTTACCAATGGCTATTCCATCTGTCCAGCAATTCTTCTTGCACGAAAACTTCTTTTCATTCAATTGCTGAATAACAATAGACTCGAGCAAACGTTCGCTGCTCCAACCCTTATTCTCGGGATCTCCCAAATGCAAATAATAGAAATCACCTAGCGGAGAAGCCACAATGGTAGGATCTCCGTAGACCCCGTGACGAGACTTCATGACATCGTGATCCCATGTAACACCACCGTCGTAGCTCTTATAAACGTTATTCAATATGGAACCAGCCACCATTCTTTTCGGATTGGTCGGATCTATTGCTATACTAGGCTCACAAGGTTCATAAGAGGAAAAAATCCCTTTTTCTGATTTGAGTTCAATGTTCTTGTAATCGCTTTGCGCAACAGCACAAAGACTTGCGATACAACTAAAACTTAGAATGAAATTTTTGAGCATATTCTTTGGCGAAATAAGTTAGAATAACGTTAGCGCCAGCACGTGAAATGCTCGTAAGCATTTCCGGCATGGCCTTATTGTAATCTATCCATCCTCTTTCCGCAGCAGCCTTCAACATGGCATATTCACCACTAACGTTATACGCTGCTATGGGCAAGGAAGAATAATTACTCAAATCTCGAATCACGTCTAAATAACACAACGCTGGTTTCACCATCAAATAATCTGCTCCTTCTTCTTCATCCAAATCCGCTTCACGCAAAGCCTCCTTTCTATTGGCATAATCCATCTGATAGGTTTTCTTGTCTCCACTCGTCGGAGCTCTATCTATTGCTTCGCGGAACGGGCCGTAAAATGCGCTCGCATATTTCGGCGTGTTTGACATAATACCCACATTCA
>CAMDFE010000234.1 GCA_945897395.1 Chryseobacterium gleum
TTCGCTATGAAAACATCCAAGGAGGAAAAGCACAATACGTGATTCCAGAAACGGTAACCGTTCAAAACAATACAAATCTTGTGTTCACCACCGGCACCACTAAAACCAATCGACAAATCATCCAATTCGGTCTCACCTTCGGCTTCTAACCGCCAGAGCGAATGGCATCCACGGGTTTTAGATTCGCCGCACGCAACGCTGGAATGAATCCTGCAACTATTCCAACAACCAATGAAACCGTAATCCCTAACATGACGCGACTGAAAGGAAGGAAGAAGTGAAATTCGGTTGCGCCGTTCAACAACGAGAGCACACCCCACACCAAGAGCAGTCCCATAATTCCTCCAACTAAACAAAGTAGGATCGATTCAAATAGAAATTGTGATAAAATGAAATAGCGTTTTGCTCCGAGTGCTTTTTGAATACCAATGATGTTCGTGCGTTCTTTCACCGAGACGAACATGATGTTTGCAATGCTGAACGCACCGACAAGTATCGCGAAAATTCCAATGAACATTCCCGCAACGTTGAAGACGCCCACGATGCTGTTCACCATGTCGCTGATCATGCTGGAATCGATGACGCTGAAATCGTTTTCTTCTGTTGGGCGAATGCCTCGAATGCCCCGAAAGACGGACATCACATCGCCTTTTAAAACGTCCACATCCACGTCCGCTTTCGCTTTAATCAAGAGCGTCACATCATCGACGTTTCCTACAAAACGTTGTGCATATTCATAAGGCACGTACACCGAAAGATCCCGTTCGCCGCCGAAGAGCGAAGAACCCTCCTTTTCCATAACACCGATGATTTCGGTTTTTTGTCCCTGTATTTTAATGTCTTGTCCAACCGGATATTCCGCACCGAACAACTGTTCGGCCAGCGAGTATCCGATAAGCGCAACCGGTCTTCCTCCGTCGCATTCCATTTGCGAAAAGTATCGTCCCTTATCAATTTTTAAATCAATGGCTTGAATGTAATCGTATCCTACTCCGAGAAATCCGACGCCTTCGAGTGAATTGTTTTCATGCTCAACGGTCTTGGAAGCGCGCACTTGGATTGTAGCAACAGAGAACGATTTCAAGTCTGCTTTCAGCAGATTCAGATCTTCTTTGCTTGGTTGTCTGCGTTGCCAGTACTTCCACCACTCGTATTCTCCTCCGTCCTTTTCAGGACCCATGGGCCACTTCTGAATGAATAATAAATCGGACCCCATAACAGACAGCCCTTCCTTCATATCGGCCTCCATGCTATCTACAATGCTCAACACAAAAATGATCGAGAAAATTCCAATGGTCACTCCGAACAACGAAAGCACTGTCCGCAATTTATTCACCACCAATGACTGCGTGGCGAAAGCGAAGGCTTCTTTGAGTTGAAGAAGAAGGAATTTCATTACGTAAAGGTAGTGCGAGAGAAAATGAAACACTTAAATTTGTTGAAATTCAAAATGAAATGAACATTAACGAAATAGCCGCTGCAAAATCAAATTTCGTCGCGCGCGCAGTAGATGAAGAATTGGTCTTGGTTCCTTTGCGCAACAACGTAGCCGACATGACCGAAATTTTCAATTTGAATGAAGTCGGCCATTTCATCTGGAATGAAATTCAGGAGGGAGCTACAATAGAATCCTTGACTGAAAAAATCGTTTCAGAATACGAAGTTGAATCAGATGTTGCGCGTGAAGACCTTGAAGCGTTTTTACAGGATCTTTCTAATTTCATTTTGAACGACTGAACATGAAGCATAATTTTGTTTTAACCGTTGCAGACTATTTCGTGAAGATTTCTTCGGATGAAAATCATCCAATCTTTTTTGAAGAAGGATATTCGAATTTTCTTCAATTGGAAGAAGTAGAGAAATACGACGCTACCGTTGTTTGTCATGCTGGACTTCCAGAAGAACCGAGCTACGCAGGAGAAGTCATTTTCGACGCGGTGCTCGATAAACAAAGACTTTGGCAAGTGGTACGCACTAAAACAGAAAGAGCTTTCATTGTTTTCAATCCAAATAAAATTGAAGAAATACAACAAATCGCTTTCTTGAATGACGAATCAACGGAATGGCATGTTTACTCTAGGGTATTGACACAAAACAACGACTCGTTCATCTCTCCACTTTCATATCCACTTGGTGCTCTTATTCTTTATTATTTAACATTGAATAGTAATGCTTTCATGATTCACGCATCGGGTGTTTGGGATGGAGAAACGGGAAGAATTTTCAGCGGGTTTTCTGGTGTTGGGAAAAGCACCATGGCGAAGATTTGGGAGGAAGAAGGGGCGCATATTGTGAATGACGATAGACTCATTGTTCGCGAAGTAAACGGAGAATATTTCATGTACAACACGCCCATGCCTTATACCGATTTGAATAAGCAAGCGCAAGTTTCGAAATTCTATTTTCCTTTTCATGCTAAAAAGAATTCAGCTGAAAAACTTTCAGGTGCGCAAGGACTCTCACAACTCATGGCCTTTTGCTTTCAGCACAACTACGATAAAAGGTATACCGAACATTTGATCACCCAATTGGAAAGAATAATCCAACACACTAGCTCATACAAATTAGGTGTTGTTCCAACACCTTCAATTATCGACTTCATTCGCAGCGTAGAATTCAAAGGATGAATCCAGAAGAGCTCACGCATAGTCTTCGCAAGGAAGCCATTTTAAAAGGACACTCCGTGAAGACAATTGCGAGTGGAACCAGTATGTTTCCTTTTTTAAGAAAAGGAGATCTTCTTACCATTGAACCTGTTTCAATGGATGAAATAAAACGCGGAGATGTGGTCGTATTTGAATGCGAGGAAAAATGGATTGCTCATAGAGTTATTAAAATTCATTCCAATCATGGGTTAACTGAATTCACCACTCGGGGAGACGCAAGAGTGAGCACGGACCCACCCGTGCGACAAGAAAACTACATCGGTTTAGTTTCTAATCTCGAGCGAGATAAAAAACCCATCCCGTTGAATTCCCTTCGGAAAAAAATAAGAACCCAACTTCACTTGCTCGGAGGACTTTTGCTGTCTCAATTCTTGAACTTCTGGGTTAGAGCCTCAATCGAAAAAAAATAGTTTTGAAATGATAGATGTAGCACGAAAAAAGAGATTTCGATCTTGTGCCGTAAGTAGTGAATAAATATCTTCTGTCAGGAAAAACTCTTGACGACAAATAAATCAATTTATCCCTCCATCCCATTACTGATAAATGCCGAAACCCTGTGCTGCCTGGTGCCGCGTATTTTTTTTCTAATAATTCTCGATTTTCAGAAAGTACTTGATGAAAAATTAAATCTATTGTCTTTCTTGAACCATCCTTT
>CAMDFE010000235.1 GCA_945897395.1 Chryseobacterium gleum
GGCTTATGGTGTTTACATGGGAATGAAGGCCAGTGTGAAGGAACAAACCGGCAGTGAATCGCTTTCTGGAAAAACGATTGTCGTTCAAGGAGTCGGACATGTTGGAGAATACCTTGTGGAGTATCTGGTAAAAGAAAACGCACATGTGATTATTACCGATATTGATCAAGACCGCGTGAATGAAGTGGTTAAGAAGCACGGTGTAAAGGCCATACTTCCATCAGAAGTTTACACGACTCCAATGGACATCTACAGCCCTTGCGCCATGGGTGCCACAGTCAGTAAGGAAACGTTAGAGCAATTGTCTTGCGGTATTATCTGTGGAGCAGCGAATAATCAGTTAGCTGTTGAAGCCGAGGATGGACAGCGCGTTCTGGATAAAGGAATTTTGTATGCGCCAGATTACCTTGTCAACGCCGGCGGAATCATCAATTGCTATTGGGAAATTGTAGGTTACAATCGTCAGGCTTCTTTGGCACAAGCCGAGCTGATTTATGATACTACGCGCAGAATTTATTCAGCATCAAAAGAAAAAGGGATTCCGACTTATTTAGCCGCAAACCAAATGGCAGAGCAACGCATTCAGTCGATTGCGAATATTAAAACGAGACATTGATTAGAGTGGAAGAATTATGCTAAACAGAAGACACATACGAATTAAAGTTTTACAAGTACTTTTCGCTTACTACAACGACGACGAGCCGAACGCTGCCAGCTACGAAAAGATGTTGTTTGAAAGCGTTAACCGATTTCGCGATTTGTATATTGGCTTCATTCAGTTAATGGTGGAAATGCATTCGCTTTCAATTGAAAAAATTGAATCAGGAATGAATAAAAAACTTCCGAGTCACGAAGATCTTCATCCTAATACCAAATTCGCTGCAAATGCGGTACTTCGCATTTTATCGCACAGTGTGTCACTGGAAAAAGCCACAAAGGAAAATCACTTGAAGTGGACCGAAAATCGTGAATTGTTGAAGCAAATGTTCAAGGATATTCAAGATAGTCACGACTATCAAGAATACCTGAGCAGTGAACAACGAAGTTTCGAGCACGATAAGGAGATTGTGGTAAAATTGTTCAAACGTCATTTAGTGAATTTTGAATTGATGCATGACTATCTTGAAGAGCAAGGGATATTCTGGAACGACGACATAGATTTAACCGCAAGCATGGTTTTGCGCTCTCTGAAAGCCATAAAGGAATCAGATACCGATATTGAGTTTCTGCCCTTGTGGAAGGAAGGAGATGAAGAAGAAGAGTTTTGTCGTCAGTTATTCCGCAAAACATTGTCAACAGGGGCAGACACGAAGGAAAGAGTCGCGTTGGTTACACCGAATTGGGAAACAGACCGCATTGCTATTATGGATTTGGTGTTGTTGAAAATGGCTATTGCAGAAGCAATCTATTTTGAAAGCATTCCAACGAAAGTGACCATGAACGAATATATTGAATTGGCGAAGTTTTATAGTACGCCAAAGTCCGCAACTTTTATCAATGGAGTTTTAGATACTCTAATGCCTAAGATGGTAGAGGAAGGGAAAATTAAGAAAGTAGGAAGAGGTTTGATCTAATAAAAAATGAAAACGCTCATTGCTATTTCAGGACCTACGGGTGTCGGTAAAACAGCTTTGGCCATTTCCTTAGCGAATCATTTTCAAACAGAAATTATTTCCTGCGACTCACGTCAATTTTACAAGGAGATGTCCATTGGTGTCGCTCGTCCTTCAATGGAAGAGTTGAGTGCTGCACGACATCATTTCATTTCTTTTTTATCTATTGAAGAAGATTACACCGCGGGTATGTTTTCACGCGATGCTAGGGTTAAAATTCAAGAGTTGTTTCAATCGAATGAAGTTGTGGTCGTAGTTGGTGGAAGCATGCTTTATATGGACGCTTTGCTATACGGATTGGATGAATTACCCGGAGATAAAGAAATTAGAAGCACGTTAAATCAGAGATTTGAAACAGAAGGGCTTTCGGTTTTGGTAGAAGAACTTAAGGTAAAGGATCCCGATTTCGCGTCAAGCGTTGATTTAGAAAATGCACATCGCGTTATTCGTGCGTTAGAAGTTATTCAACTTACAGGAAAATCATTCTCAGAATTACGCACGCAGTCCAGCGATGCAATTGATGCGAAAATAGTTCACGTATTCTTATCAGGAGAGCGCGAATGGGTGTACGACCGAATAAACGTTCGGGTAGATAAAATGGTGGAAGAGGGGCTGTTTGAAGAAGTTCAAGGACTGCAATCATTGAAGCAACTTCAAGCCTTGAATACTGTTGGTTACAAAGAAATTTTCAGACATTTTGAAGGAGACTGCTCGAAAGAAGAGGCTATTGTTGAGATCAAGAAAAACACTCGTAACTACGCAAAGCGACAAATGACTTGGTACCGAAACAAGCCGCATGTGCGTCAATTCGATGCTCAGAAAGGAGATGTTTCAGCAGAGATTATTTCTTTGGTTGCGCGTTAACGTCTTCGTATTCCGTTTCTTGAAACTTATCCGTCTCTACTTTTTCACCTTTGTATAAGTTTTCTAGAAGTTCGTCAAGTTGCTCAGCGCCCAAAGACTTGGCAATAATCTTCATGTCTTTATCCATTAAGAAAACTTTTGGAGTGCTAGTGACATCCCAGGTCGTGCGGTAATTTAAGCTCTTAAGTGTTGTAACTCCGCTATAAATTAATTCTTGAGCTTTTTCCTGCTTCATGATTTCAGGAGTGTCGCTTACGTTAATCCAGTCGAGATGATTTTCATTGATGAACTGAACCCATTTATCGTTTTCATAATCATTCCCAATAGCATACACCACAAACCCTCTGTCTTTGTACTTATGATACATCTCGAGCAGAAGAGGAATTTCCTTTTTACAATGGCCGCATGAGCTTTCCCAAATAACCATTAGAGTATATTCTCCGCGCGATTTGTACATGGATACCCAATTCTTTTCCGAAGTGTCAAGTAGTATTATGTCTTGCGCCTTTTCTCCACAACGACAGTCACGCTTCTTGTCGGCTGCTTCCTTCATTTCCTTCAACTTGTCTTCTTTCACCCAATCACATATTCCTTTCGAATAATAATTGTCAATCATAAAAACGAAGAGCTCGTCCATACACATGATCTTCGAAGTTTCGCCCGTGTAGGTCGCGAAGTGGGTGATGTACTTGAACGATTCTTCATTTCCAGCAGTAGCGCTAATAATTTTTTGTACTTCATTGCAAACGGTATCCGGAATTTGCGGAAGTGTTTTCGTAATGAAATCCTCTACCAGTTTGTGAAATGCGCCATCGCGAACCATACGCGGATCTTTC
>CAMDFE010000236.1 GCA_945897395.1 Chryseobacterium gleum
TTCGATTTTTTATCGAAGGCTGTGAACCACGGATCTATGTTTGCCCACAGGTCGTTCAGTTTGAGCAAAGTGGTTTCGCTGTAGGGTAAATATGAATCAGCACCGGTTCCTTTCCACATAAAAAAGAATCCTTGTTTTTGATGCATGACATTTCCATCTATACCTGCACTTCTTCTTCCGTTCTTCCAGATTTTTCGCGTGCGGAAGGAGATACGTTCGCGGTCTTCGTATTCGCCGTTCAACCAGCCCACGCTGCGCAATACATTTCCACCTACAACCAAATCAATTCCGTTCTTCAAACGCTCTTTGTGTCGGAATTGCAAGCCACTCTGGTAAGGAATACGATTGCCTGTCCACCAAGCCATAGATGCGTCGCGCGGTTTGTCGTAGGTTGTTCCAAATGTTGAAACGAATGTTTCAGGTTCTTTTCCGGGATAGGCAGTGCGGACATGAATCACTCCATTCAGTGCCGCGCTTCCGTATTGCACAGACGACGCGCCTTTCACCACTTCAATTTGTTCTGCTAATTCCAGCGGAACGTAATTCCATTTAATGTCGTTGCGATCTGCTGTAATCAAAGGTTGGTTGTCTACAATAAGCAGCACGCGTGTTCCTGCGCCGAAGGCGTATCCACTTCCTCCGCGAATACTCGCTTGTCCGTCTATTATCGTAAGCCCAGGCAAACGCTCCACGGCCTTCGCTAAATCCGGAGTAATACGCTGAATGAGTTCGGTAGATTTAATGACATCAATGCTTAGGGTTTGCAATTCGAGCGCTTGTAAGTACCGCGAAGAGCCTATGACAACCGTTCCTGTGGAAGAGCTTTGTGCTTTCAAGAAGATGCTCAACCCCTTTTCATACATGTCATTCGTTATTGCAATTGTGCTATCGGCATGGCCGATGTGCTTAATCGTGATTGAATCAAGGATATCGACTTTATTTAATCTGGAAGTTCCAGACAAATCGGTAACACCGATCGTAGCACCCTTCGAGAACACCATTGCGCCGGGCAAGGGCTCGCGAGAGGTCTCGTCGAATATGCGAACTTTCAATGTCTGCGCAGAAAGCGAAGTCGCGATAATTGTTAAGAGAAGGATAAGGCGGAAACGCATTGTTCAAATATAGGAAGATTCTTCGAAGGCGCGTTACAAGGTTCTACGAAAGGTGTTTTACAAGGTTCTTCGAAAGGTGCTATGCAAGGACGCTTCGCGTAGCGACCTTCCGCAGGACCTTCCGCAGGATCTTGTAAAACACCTTCTTCAGACCTTTGAGTTATCACTCAAAAACGAAATACATATCTCATTAAACTCCACCGGCTTCTCAATATTCACCACATGACCGCTGTTGGGAACAACGATGAGTTCTGAGGAAGAGAATCGCATAGCGAGTTTTTTTATGGAAGGAAGAAACATGTGGTCTTCTGCGCCCATGACGTAGAGCGTCTTTGCGGGGGTTTCTTTTTTTCGGAAGGAAGAAAGGAGCGGATTCACTTGAGTAACCAATCCGAACCACTTTTTGAATTCGGTTTGCTCGAGTTTTTTCGCTTCTTGAATGAATAAGTTTCGCGCTTCAGAATTGCTTTTTTTCGGCATGATAATGAACGCGAAAAGTTTGTAAAGAATGAGATAGGGAATCAGCGACTTGAAGGTTTGCCCAAATCGCATGAGAAATTGTCCGCGAAGATTGAGCTTCATGGTTGCTCCCGCTAAAATCATAGATTTAACTAAAGTAGTAGCCCGTTCGCTAATGTCACGAATGACAATGGTTCCCATGGAAATTCCAACGAAGTGGGTGCATTTGATTTTCAAATGTTCAAGCACTTCAATGACTTCGTTTCCGATTTCTTCGAAATTGTATTTTTCTTTTTTAAGCGGACGAACGTTTTTCGATTGTCCATGTCCGCGTAGATCAATGAGTAAAACGTTGAAGTGTTTTTGAAAGGCGCGAATCTGTTTGAACCAAATGGCGCTGCTTCCTCCAGCTCCGTGAATGAAGGTTACCCATTCATTCGAGCTGTCGTGATTGAATATGGAATAGTGAAGAATTTGTTCGTTGGAAGAATTGATCACGCCCCTAGAGATTGTGCTGCTTCTTTTCCAACCAATTCAACCGCTGTGCGCACCATTCCCGCCACGTCGTAACCACATTCTGCATACAGTTGATCTTGTGTTCCGTGCTCGATGTATTGATCAGGAATTCCCAAACGCTTCACTTGTGAAGTGTATCCGTTATCGGCCATGAATTCAATCACAGCACTCCCCATTCCACCTTGAACACATCCGTCTTCAACAGTGATCACATGCTTGAATTTTCCGAACACTTCATGAAGCATTAATTCATCAATCGGTTTCGCGAAACGCATATCGTAATGAGCTGCTGAAATGCCTTGCTCTGCTAATGCTTCGCATGCCTTCACCGCGTAATTTCCGATTGGACCTATCGTTAGAATAGCAACGTCGTCTCCAGACTTTATCTTCCTTCCGGTTCCAACTTTAATTTCTTTCATAGGTGTTTTCCAGTCGGTCATAACACCGTTACCTCTAGGATAACGAATGCTGAACGGACCTTGATCTGGAAGCTGTCCGGTGAACATCAAATCGCGCAATTCACTTTCGTTCATTGGGCTTGAAACAACCATATGAGGAATACAACGCATGTATGCTAAGTCATATGCACCGTGGTGCGTAGGGCCGTCGGCACCAACCAAACCTCCGCGATCTAAACAGAAAACAACGTTTAATTTTTGAATAGCAACGTCGTGAATGACTTGGTCATAGGCGCGTTGCATAAAGCTCGAGTAAATATTACAGAAAGGCACCAATCCTTGTGTTGCCATTCCAGCAGAAAAAGTCACGGCGTGCTGTTCTGCAATTCCCACGTCGAAGGCACGCTTTGGCATGGCCTCCATCATCAGTTTCAAAGAACATCCGCTAGGCATGGCAGGGGTAACACCTACAATCTTTTCGTTCTTCTCTGCTAATTCAATAATGGTATGTCCGAATACATCCTGGTACAAAGGCGGTTGAGGATTCTTCGGAACAACTTTTACAATTTCACCAGTCTCTTTGTTGAATAATCCGGGCGCATGCCACTTCGTTGGAGAGCCTGCCTCTGCTGGCGCGTAGCCTTTTCCTTTCTTCGTAACACAGTGCAAAATTTTCGGGCCAGGGATGTCTTTTAAATCGCGCATCACCTTCACCATATAATCTACATCGTGCCCGTCAATTGGACCGAAGTATCTCCACTTCAACGATTCGAAATAATTACTTTCCTTAATTAAGGTGCCCTTCAGCGCTTCTGAAATCTTGT
>CAMDFE010000237.1 GCA_945897395.1 Chryseobacterium gleum
AGACAAAACTGAATTCGACGGATTCAAAGGAGCGAAAGTAATTTATGCTGAAGATGGCTGGGACAATCATTTGCATATTAAGCGATCTGCCTTTTTCGAACATGATTCAATTGATAAATCAGAACATTTCGATTTTCCTTTTGAAGTTCCTGAGAACGGTGCTTTTCATTTCAATTTTGATGTCTTCGCAGCGAGTTTCATTTTATTGAGTCGATATGAGGAAGAAGTTGTTTCATTACGCGATGCCTTTGGTCGATTTGAGAGCAAGCACAGCCTTTTAAGTAAACGCAATTGGCTCGATCGTCCGTTGGTTGACGAATGGCGATTGGCCTTGCTTAGAGCCATTCAAGAGCGATTCCCTTTCTTCGACTACTCGTCTACTTCTCACCAAGTTCAATTGACGATTGATGTTGACAGCGCTTATGCTTATTTGCACAAAGGAATTTACAGAACCGCCGGTGGATTTGCGAAGGATCTTGTGAAGTATCAATTTGGAAATTTCGTTCGCAGATCACTGGTATTGCTTCGACTTCGACAAGACGATTACAACACTTACGATTACATTGAAGAACTTCAGAAGAATTTTGGTTTGGAATTGACCTACTTCTTTTTGTTAGCCAATTTCGGGACGTACGATAAGAATGTTCCTTACTCGAGCAAAGCTTTTCAAACCTTGATTCAATCGTTTTCGAAAAACGTTCAAGTGGGCATTCATCCGGGAGTTGCTTCGCATTCTAATCTTTCTATCTTGAAGGAAGAAGTGCGAAGACTTCAATTTATCACTGAAAAGAAAGTTACGCAAGCGCGCATGCATTATCTGAAAATGAACGGTGCTGAAACCTATCGCAATCTTATTCAATGCGAAATAGAAAATGATTTCACGATGGGATTTGCTGATGTGGTTGGATTCAAGTCTGGAACTGCGCTTTCGCATTATTGGTTCGATTTCAAAACTGAAAAAGAAACTTCTTTGTTATTGCATCCGTTTGTGGCCATGGACGCGACGTTGAATAGATACATGAAACTATCCGCAGAAGAAGCTGTTGTTAAATTGAAAGAGTTGAAACACACTTGTGAAAGACTTCAGGTTCCGTTTTGTTTGCTGTGGCACAACGAAAGTTTTTCGGAATGCAACGAATGGAAAGGATGGAAAGAAGTAGTGGCGGAAGTTATGCGTTGAGTTTCTTCAACTCGAAAATTCCGTTTTCCATTACACCGTAGGTATAATGTTGCAGCCAATCTCCGATGTTTATGTATTCTGAATTTTCTCCTACTTTGATTTGCATGGGTAAATGGCGGTGTCCGAAAATGAAATAATCGAAATGTTCTTTTTGAAGTTGTTCTTTTGCGAAGATCGCTAACCATTCATTATCTTCCCCCATAAATTTCTTATCGCTCTCTCCAGAAACACTTCTGCTATATCCTGAACTCTGCTGTGCAAGCCATATTCCGAAGTTCGGATGCAGTCTTGCGAAGAGCCATTGACAGAAATTTGAAGCGAAGAATTTCTTTAATATTTTATAACTCGCATCTCCCGGGCCTAAGCCATCTCCGTGACCAATGAAATACTTCTTGCCGTTCCACTCGCGCACAATGGGAGCTCTGTGAAGAGTAATGCCACATTCTTGCGGAAGGTAATCGAAGATCCACATGTCGTGATTTCCGATAAACCAATGCACCGGTATTCCGCTGTCTGTTATTTCGGAAATTTTTCCTAGCAAGCGCGTGAATCCGCGGGGAACAGCGCGCTTATATTCAAACCAAAAATCGAAGACATCTCCAACTAGAAATATTTCGCTTGCGTCTGCCCTAGCCTCTTCAAGCCATTGCACAACTTTCTTTTCGCGCACCAAACTCTCCTCGAAGTTTGGCGCACCGAGGTGAAAGTCGGAAGCGAAATATACTTTGTTCTTCATTTTATTTTCCTGCTATGCTTCTGATAAGCGCGAATGGCTCTAATCCAACAAGGTTAATGTTCATCATAACACCGTTAAAGTATCCCGGCAATTGTGCGTCTTGAACTTTGCTGTTTCCGTATATCGGAAGTGTTACACTCCATACATTCGGAATAATATCTATCACAGCAGAGGTGTTCCAATAAACTCCTTCCGCATTGTAGCTTGGACAAGCGGGGCTCCATGCATCTAGGATTGTTCCTTGCAACGAGATGTTGAATTTCTCGATTGGAAGTTGAATTCCCACAGTAGTTGAAAGAAGTCTTTTTGTTGCTCCGACATTGCGAAGATTCACCCCAAGATTTCCCATGCCATTTGCCACTTGTTCTGCAGCAAAGCCAGATGATGCTCCTCGTCCCAAATAAAGATTGTCGAAAGCGTAGTCATACGTTCCAGAAACTCCAGATAAACCGAAGGCACCGTTTCCTAATTCATATAGCGCATCGTTGTTGGCTTGATATCCGGCAAAGGCCTTCACATATACATGACGATCTTTGGTTAATGAATACTTGAAGCGGTATTCTCCACCAGCACTCAGCAATGTTCCAATCTGAGAGGATGCTTCACGAACATAAGATGCTTGCTGAAGCACACGTCCGTTTACATTCAATGTTTGACGTGGACCAATCTTTTGAGACCAGTTCGCATCGAATTGAATGAATTCACGGCTTTTATTTTTTACTAGACTTTCATCATTAAGATTATTCATTGTCGTATTTCTCATCCATTGGAATTGATAAGCCAAAGCCACATTGATAACAGTTCCCTTATTGAAATTCGAAGGCTTGTTACGGAAGGTATAGGCTGCATAGGGCTTAAACAACATATAATTCTCGTAGTAATTAATTACTTCCGTCGAATAATCGTCCAGTCCAAAACGTTGAACCTGCGTTCCTGCAGTAAAGTTCAATTTGTGGTAAGCAACACTTGCAAATCCGTTTACTGCTTTTCTCTTGAAGCTATAAAGCGGAGTAACATTCCACTCGAAATTCTTACGAAGGATTTGTTTGTTGTGAAGGTTCACTCCTACCATACTACCGTCATGTACGTTGTATGCATACATGGGTAAGTAGAACAATTCTGTTTGCTTCGGATTGTCGATGCTTGAGAAGAACTTCATTTTAACCGGTTCTACATTCTTAAATAGACCTGAACTTCTCATGGTGTTGTTCTCTCTGTTCACTTCAGGGATTACTCCTTCTGGATCGATCGAATAAGAAGACGAACTTGGAGCTGTTATCCAAATCGATTTCCCTGGAGCAATGGCTTCTTTGGTCCAGATTGGAGTTTTACTTCCGTTAGTACCAATAGACACTGCACCGGCAGCATAACCGGTGTTCTTT
>CAMDFE010000238.1 GCA_945897395.1 Chryseobacterium gleum
TCAGTGAGCATAGATATTCCCGAAGGGAAAATATTCGGATTGTTGGGGCCGAACGGTGCAGGAAAAACCACCTTCATTCGAATCCTCAATCAGATCATTGAACCCGACAGCGGTTTAATAAAGTTCTACGGAAATCCCCTTCAGCGTTCACATGTAGAGAACATCGGTTATCTTCCTGAAGAGCGCGGTCTATACAAAAAGATGAAAGTAGGCGAGCAGTGCGTCTACCTCGCGCAGATGAAAGGCATGAAGGAAAAAGATGCCTTGGCCGAATTGAAAATGTGGTTCGAGAAGTTCGAGATACAAGAGTGGTGGAACAAGACAGTAGAAGATTTGTCGAAGGGAATGGCGCAAAAGATTCAGTTCATCACCACTGTGGTTCACAAACCGAAGTTGCTTATTCTAGATGAACCGTTCAGCGGTTTCGATCCCATAAATGCAGAACTCATTCGCAACGAAATGCTTCGACTACGCGATGAAGGAACAACAATCGTTCTCTCAACGCACGACATGGGAAGCGTGGAATCTCTCTGCGACAACATTGCACTCATCAATCGTTCTCATGTTATTTTAAGTGGAAGTGTTGCCGAAGTGCGCGACAGTTTCCGAACGAAAACATACACCTTGAAGTTCGAAGGAACCTTGCTTGAATTCACAATTGCTTTGGGTGCGCGATTTGAATTAATGAGCAACGAATTAATTAATGACATTCACACAGTTTCAGTTCGAATTAAACCAGAATTTAAATTGAACGACTTGTTGAAGCAAATCATTCCAGTGGTTGACATTCTTAGCGCCGAAGAAAATGTGCCAAGCATGCACGACATATTTGTTCAATCGGTTCTTTCATTTAACGAAGCACAAGCATGAGTAAGATAGGATTAATCATTAAGCGCGAATACACAACGCGCATCAGAAAGAAGTCGTTTATTGTCATGACCATCTTGGGTCCGCTTTTATTCGCCGGACTTCTTTTCGGAACGGTTTGGATTACGCTAAACGATCAAAAAACTTACACGGTTTTAATTAGCGATCCATTCGGATTGGTAACTGAATACCGCGGTGAACAAGACTCGACATTGGTTCCAAGATTTCCAGATCAATTCAAAGACAATGATCAAGTGATATACGGATTCACCGAAAAGACACAAAAGCCGGAAGAATTAAAAGAGGGGTTTTATAACATTATGATCGAGCTCGACGAGATTACGATCAATGATGGAAAGTGCAACATGTACTTCGATAATTTTCCTTCCGAAAACATTCAAGGTAAATTGAAGAACGACTTGCAAGAATCGCTCGAACGATTCCGTGTCGTTGACTCGTTGAAACTCGACTATGAAAAATATAAGCGCGCAAAGCTCGATGTGAGTTTTGCAGAGATAAACATTAACAAGTTGGGTGAAGAAGATCACACGCAAGAGCGCGCGGTCATTGGATTTGTATTCGCCATACTTATTTACATGTTCATCTTTATGTATGGTGTTCAAGTGATGCGCGGTGTTTTGGAAGAAAAGACCAATCGTATTGTTGAGGTCATGATTAGCTCGGTGAAACCCTTTCAACTCATGATGGGTAAGGTGGTTGGAATTGGATTGGTTGGACTTACGCAATTCCTTATTTGGGTTATACTTTCTGCGGTTTTGGCAACCATCGGATTGAATTATTTCGAATCGCATTTGGTGAACGGTGCAGCGGTTTTAGAAAACGGAGCAGTCGTTGCAAACGGCGTGAATCAAGCGGCCATGGCGCAATCGCTCATGAACAACGAAGCCATCAATTGGATTTTCTTAATCAATTGGCCTTTGATGGTAGGTATGTTTATTTTCTTCTTCATTGGCGGGTTCTTATTGTACGCTTCGCTCTTCGCCGCCATTGGTGCTGCTGTCGACAGCGATTCAGACACGCAACAATTCATGCTACCCGTTACACTCCCGTTGGTGTTTTCCTACATTGTTTCGGCCATGCTAATTACCAATCCGGAAAGTTCCATTGGAAATTTCTTCAGCATATTCCCACTCACTTCACCCATAACCATTATGGTGAAAACTGCCATTGGAAACATTAGCGTTTTGCATTTAATAAGCGCTATGGCCGCGCTCATTGTCGCCTTCTTGTTCTTCATTTGGTTAGGAGCGAAAATTTATCGCGTAGGCATTTTGTCGTACGGAAAAAAAGTGAGTTACAAAGATTTATGGAAATGGATACGACAGAAGAATTAAACAACAATCAGCGCGTAGCCATCATCGACTGCGGAACCAACACCTTTAATTTATTGGTGAAGGAAAAGGTGGAAGGGAAGTGGAAGACACTTTTCAAAACCAAGCTTCCTGTGAAGTTGGGCGCCGGAGGATTTTCTGAAAATGTACTCATGCCGAATCGCATGGCACGCGGATTAGATGCATTGTATTCCTACAAGAATGTGATTGATTCACTCGAGGTGAAGGACGTTCGCGTTTTCGCCACCAGCGCTGTGCGTGAGGCTTCCAACGGTAACGAGTTTGTTGCAAAGGTAAAGAAGCATTTGAATTTCGATATGGAAGTTATTTCCGGTGATCGTGAAGCTGAACTCATTTTCGAAGGTGTGGTTCAAACCACCGGTGAATTGAAAGAAGATTATTTAATTATGGACATTGGTGGCGGAAGCACTGAATTTATTTTCGTCCGGGATCAAAAGCCTTTGTGGCGAAAAAGCTATTTGTTAGGAGTAAGCCGCTTACACGGAATGCTCAATCCCGCTTCAAGAATTAATCAAGACGATGTGAACCGACTAAGGGGACATTTGAACAAGGAACTTCTAGATTTAATTTCTTTTTTGAAGGAAAATCCAGTGCGTGTTTTAGTAGGTTCTTCGGGGTCGTTTGATACGCTTTTTGATATGTACCAATTCGGCGTAGCCGAAGGTTCTTCGAAAGGTGTTGCACAAGGTTCTGTGAAAGGTGTTGCACAAGATGCGAAGCAAGATTCTGCGAAAGGTGTTGCACAAGGTTCTTCGAAAGGACCTTCGGCGAAGCCGACCTTGCTTGCACCTTTCAAAGAACCTTTCACAGAACCTACGGAACGTCCTTTCACAGAACCTTTCACCGAACCTACGGAACGTTCTATGAATTTAAACGAGATACCGTTTTCCTCATACCCCTCCATTCATCAATGGTTGGTGGGAAGCACGCTGGAAGAGCGTTTGAAGCATCCTAGTATTCCGCAGATGCGTGCCGAGTACATGCCGCTTTCAACTTACTTGGTGAAATTCATTTTAGAGCAATCGTCCTTCAACAAAATATACCAATCGGAATACGC
>CAMDFE010000239.1 GCA_945897395.1 Chryseobacterium gleum
CAGAAAACTTGCTAATGCGGTGCAACGAGTGAATGCTGACGTAAAGAATATCTCCGCCTTTGTAGGTTAGACGAATGGCTTCTTGTTCTTTTCCATTCACATCAATTTTCTGTAACCCACTGAATTGTCCCACTCCGTGATCAATGTGAACAACGAAGTCTCCCGGTTGAAGCGCAAGAATTTCTTTCAGCGTAAGCGCTTCTTTATTTTTCTTGAACCCTTCTTTCAGTTTAAATCGATGGTAACGTTGGAAGATTTGGTGGTCGGTGTAGTACAGAATTTTTTTATTCTGATCCATGAAACCTTCGCTTATTTCGAGAATCTCTTGAATGTAGGCGATGTCTTTTTTCTTGTCTTGAAATATTTGATCAAGTCGTTCTAACTGCTTGGACTGGCCTGCAACAATGTGTGCTTTGTATCCTTGCTGAATCAAGTTCTCCAAATGCTCAGCAAGCATTTCGAAATTTTTGTTGAAGGAAGGTTGAGGCGTGCAATGGAACTCTTCGGTTTCTCCAAGGAATTGACGCTTACTTCCGAATTCAATTACGCGTTTAGCTTCAAGCTGTTTTAACCATTCGTTTTTCGAAGTGAACAGTTCATCCGGTTTATCGTGCGAAATGGTATCGGAAAGTCGGTTGAATCGCTCTTCTGCCTTTTCCATTTCAGCTTGAAATTGTGCAAGTGAAGATTCGGTGTTGCTCATCCAAACAACAGTGTTGGACGGAAGGAAATCGAGTAGCCCAATGCGCACTTCTTCTGAATGTTTCGAATGGGTATTCGGAACAATAATGGCTTTAGTCATTTTGTTCACGGAAAGCTGCGTAGCTGGATCGAAGTTTCGAATGCTTTCTACTTCTTCATCGAAGAATTCAATGCGGTAGGGATATTCATAACTGAAAGAGAAAACGTCGACAATACCCCCGCGTACGGCGTACTGTCCGGGTTCGTATACGTAATCTACTTTTTCAAATTGAAATTCAATAAAAACTTCATCAATGAAATCCATGGAGTAAGATTGTCCCACATCTATGCTGAAGGTGTTTTTCTCGAGCTCTTGATGTGTAACAACCTTTTCGAAAAGTGCTTCTGGATAGGATACAACGATGTAGTTTTTTCTATTCTTCTGAAGTTTGTTCAGCACCTCTGTACGAATAGCAATATTTGCATTTTGAGTAGTCTCTACATCGTATGCGAGTCTGGCAGTTCGAGGAAAAAAGAGTACAGGAGTTTTCTCTTGTTCTTTTTCATCGGAACCAATTTCAAGAATGGCCTCAAGGTCATTCAGGAAGTATGCGGCCTTTTCTTTGTCGTCGAGCACTACCAATTGAGTAACTGGAGAAGAAGAATAAAAAGCACTGCAAATAAATGCGGGAGCACTTCCTGCAAGTCCCTTTAGGTGAAGCTTACTTTTGTCGTCAGCAATCTTACCTTCTATCGATGCTATTTCTTTTTCCCAAATGGAAAGACGTGGTGTCATAGGTGCTTCATCAAACGAGTAAACCCCGAGAGTGTTTTCTCGGGGAATTTTGTTTCAACAAAAGTAAAGTATGCTATGCGCTACAAAAAGTTAATTTGCTTTTTTAATAGTGAAGCCGAATGTACTTCCCACTTCTTCTGTACTTCTAACGCTAATGGTTTGTTGGTGATTTTCGATGATGTGTTTGCAAATGGCAAGACCCAACCCCGAACCACCCTCATGACGAGACCGGCTTTTATCAACGCGGTAGAATCGTTCGAAGAGTCGCGCTAAATGTTCTTTTGCAATTCCAATTCCGTTGTCTGCAACTTCAACAAGAACATTGTCGTTCATGTCGTAAAAGCGAATGCGGGTTTCGCCGCCTTCGTTGCCGTAATTCAAGCTATTAACAATGAGGTTGATAAGTACTTGCTCAATTTTATTTCGATCTGCTTCTACCCACAATTCGTTGAAAGGACCGTCCTTAACGAAGAGGGTTGCTTTTTTTTCAGAAGCTAATTTTTCCAGGGAATCACAGACTTCATGTGCGAGTTGAAGAATATCGAATCGCACAATTTTTAACATAATTGCACCACTCTCGAGTTGAGAAATTTCGTCTAAGTCAGAAACTAAATGCTCCAATCGTTCACAGCTAGAGATGGCGCGATCTAGGAATTTCCGACGGAGGTCAGGATTCATGTCGTCATTTTCCGCAAGAGTATCGAGATAACCTTGAATATTGAAAATAGGGGTCTTTAATTCGTGAGCAAGGTTTCCAACGAATTCTTTTCGGAAGTTATCGGCTTTTTGAAGGTCTTTAATTTTTTCAATTTTTTCTTCAGCCCAATGCGCAACGTCCTGATTTACTTCAGCCAAAATATCAGTGCCCATTTCCAAGCCTTTTTTTTCGCTTTGTGTTTTAAAGGAATGAATGGTCTTGTAAATGACTTTCACTTTGCTGTAAAGGAATCGTTCGATGAAAGTGTACACCACGAAAGAAGTGATGGACATACCGAGCGTTATGAAGAGCAGCAGTAATTCAATTTCGAAATCTCGTTCAAGAAAATAGACTAGAAGAAAGTAAATCGTTGCCAGAGGCAACACAACGAAAAGCGCAGATATTAGTGCAACTTGTTTTGGAGTTCGAATATTCACAATTCGAATTTAGGACATTCACGCTTCGAATTTATAACCAACTCCCTTAATTGTCTTAAAATTTTCGTCACCTAATTTTTCACGTAGCTTGCGAATATGAACGTCAATGGTTCTGTCACCCACAATCACATCATTTCCCCAAATAGAATTTAATATGTTCTCTCTAGTAAAGACCCTGCCTGGCGCACTAGATAGTAAAACTAAAAGTTCGAATTCTTTTTTTGGCAGTTGAATATGAACGCCGTCTTTAGTCACTAAGTATTTATCACGATCAATTTCAATTCCACCGATGCTCATTTCTTTTTTCAAGTCACTTGGAGCGGATCTGCGAAGCAATGCTTTTATCTTAGACACGAGTAAACGTTGGCGAATGGGCTTGTTAATGAAATCATCGGCTCCTGCTTCGAATCCAGCGATTTGGCTGTAGTCTTCGTTTCGCGCCGTTAAGAATGTGATAACTACGTTTTGCAGTGCGGGAATCTCTCTAATTTCTCTACATGTTTCCATGCCATCCATTTCGGGCATCATAACATCTAAAATAATTAAGTCGGGCAATTCTCTTTTTGCAACTTCAAGGCCTTTTCTTCCATTCAGCGCGGTGCAGACATCATACCCCTCTTTTTCCAAATTAAATGTGAGCAAGTCAAGAATGTCTTGTTCA
>CAMDFE010000240.1 GCA_945897395.1 Chryseobacterium gleum
AGTTCACAGATTCTACTTTGGTCTATTCTTCAGTTCCATCTGTGGGCGTGGAAGAAATGGCGGTAGTTCAAAATGTTGAATTTTCTGCTTATCCGAATCCGTGCGACAATCAGTTAACCTTGATTCAGTCTAACAATCAAGTAGACAAAGTAAATCTTACGATGTACGACATTACAGGACGTGTGGTGATGAGCGACATTTACTGGAGTTCAAAGCACACTGTTGACACATCGAATTTACCGAACGGATTTTACACGGTCCAATTGGAAAGAAAAGGACAAATTCACGCAGTGAAATTTGTAAAAAAATAAACATTTAGAAGCAAGTTGTTATGAAACACTTTTTTGTAGTGCTTTTTCTTTTCCTAACATCTCAGGCCCTTTTGGCGCAGGGTACATTAAGAGGAAAGGTTACCGATGAGAAAGGAGAATCTATGTTCGGCGTCATTGTTCGTACCCTCGAGAACGAAACGGTGATTGCACAAACAGATTTCGAAGGAACGTTCACGTTGAAGTTTCCAGACAACAAGCTCTACACCTTGAATTTCGTAATCTTGGGTTACGAAACCTTGGAAGAAAAAATTCAAATTAAAGACAACGGCACAGTGTCCAAAGAATTCACTTTGCTGAATTCTTCGAACATCATCAAAGGAATGGATGTGGTAGCTAAGCGTGTGAAAGCGAACGACGGCTACATGGAGAAGATGAAGATGAATTCTGCGGTTACGCTCGATTTCATTTCTGCGGAAGTCATGAAGAAGACCGGAGATGCGAGTGTGGTGAATGCCATTGCACGTGTATCCGGGGTTTCTACCAACGGCGGTTTAATTACAGTGCGCGGTATCGGTGACCGCTACGTCCGCACCACTTTGAATGGCTCACGTATTCCCACCTTAGATCCGTTAACCAACAACATCAAGTTAGACATTTTCCCTTCGAGTTTGGTAGACAATATTGTCATTTCGAAAACGCAAAGTGCGGATTTACCTGGAGATTGGGCTGGTGCCTACATTTCGGTGGAGACCAAAGATTATCCAGACAAGTTATCCGTGAACATTGAATCGCAGTTCGGATACAACTCACAAACCACGTTCAAGAATTTCATTACTTCAGATAGAAGCAACACCGATTGGTTAGGGTTTGATGGAGGTTTAAGAACTCGAGACAATGAGGGAATTGCTGCGCCTAACTTAAATCCTTCAGGATACGAGCAGATGGTAGCCTTGGGTTTGGGTGATTACTTTGCTCAACAAGGCATTCAAGGATGGACAGATGGGAATTCCCAGGCTGAGACGTATTTCCGAATGGGCTTGGTGCAATTGGGATTGTTGTCTTCCGGTCAATTCAATGACCCAGATGCAGTACAAAGTGCCAGGGATCAATACAACACCACTTACAAACCGCAAGCATTTAACACCATCAACCCAAACGGCACCGATTACAATAACGGGTTCAGCAACAATTGGAATACGAAATATCGCAGAGCACCGATAAACTTTTCTCAAAGCTTTAGTATTGGCGATCAGAAAATGTTATTCGGAAAAGAATTCGGATTTATTTTCGGATTTAAATACGGTTCTGCCATACGCTTCGACCCGAACGGGATTTCTCAGCGCGTTGGGGACGAATCGTTGGGGTATCTTTTCGATAGACAAGACAGTGCGAAAATAAGTCGCGAGACGAATTCGATCAGCGCGCTCATTAACTTAGCATACAAATTAAACAAAAACAACAAGGTTTCATTGTTATTTATGCCCAACTTGATTGGTAACAACGAGGTTGCAAGCTTTGAAGAAATGCCATTAGGGATGTCGTTTCAAGAGGCGTCTGTTTCGAAGAATATTTTTTACGAGCAACGCAAGCAGATGATTTATCAATATTCTTCGCAGCATTACATTCCAACCTTGAAATTGAAACTGGATGTGAATGCTTCTTATACCGACGGAAGCAGCGTAGCACCTGATTTTAAAGCGACGCAATACATACGATTTCTAGATTATTCTACCGTTACTGGATACCAGTTTGCCCCAACAGCAGGTGATGGAATACGCCGCTATTATCGTTACCTTGATGAGAATATTTTCGACGGAAGAGTGGGTGCAGAATTGCCCTTGAAATCGAAAAAAGAAGGACTCTCACGTAAACTGAAATTTGGGGCTGCCACACAACGCAATTACAGAAAGATAGATAATAATGAGTATCGTCTATTATCAGGAAATGAATTGTTCGTTCCTCAATTGTTGGATGGGGATTTGGATAATTATTTAAGTCCGAACAAATTAGTGATAACAGATGGGGTAATTGATTATGTCTATTCCGATTTCGATGTTGCGCGAAACCACAGTTTTGGAAACAGCAATGTAGAAGCTGTTTATGCCCTTGTGGATTATGAAATTAATGCCTTGCTACGCTTTTCGGGAGGTGTGCGTGCTGAGCACACAGACCTTTTTACCGATGCCGATCTGTTTCACGAGCAGGGGTTCGGAATAAATGATATTCGAAGAGAAAACGTAGGTGGATTTGCGTTGGTCAATCCGGGCGTTATTAATCAATGGGACATCTTGCCTAGCGGAAGTTTGATTTATAAGATTAAGTCGAAAACGGAAACACAAGCTAATTTACGTTTCAATTACAGCCAGTCGGTTGCGAGACCGAGTATTCGTGAGATGAGCGATGCCGCCATTTACGACAACGAGTTCAGAACCTTGATCTACGGGAATTCAGACTTGAAGTTGGCAAACATTACCAATTACGACTTCCGTGGAGAAGTGTATTTCGCAAATGGCGACAATGTATCGGCAAGTGTCTTCTACAAAGATTTCAAGAACCACATTGAAATGGGATTTGGAAGTGCGGGTATTACTTGGGACAACATTGAACAGTCATCGGTGCGCGGTATAGAGTTGGAAGGAAAGAAGCAGATTGGGAAAAATTTGGAATTCAGAGCGAATTTAACCCTTGTGAAGTCTGAAGCGGAGTTCGTGCGCAAGGACTTAATTATTGTTGACGGAAAGAAGGTGTATACCATAATTGATACGCTGTACCGCCCCATGTTCGGTCAGGCCCCTTATTTGTTCAACTCCATCTTGTCCTATACTGCCGACTCCCTTGGGTTAACGGCAACTGTAAGTTACAACGTTCAGGGGCCCCGTTTGGTCATCGCAGGTGCCATTAAAGGAAGACCCGATGTGTATGAAATTCCAAGACACTTGTTAGATTTCAAAGTGAGCAAGACAATCGGAGAACACTACAGTGCGAGTTTAACCATTCGTG
>CAMDFE010000241.1 GCA_945897395.1 Chryseobacterium gleum
AATTCTTGAACCAACGAATGACTTGCAAATTGATTTTCAATCTCGCGAGAACAAACCAAGAATTTCACTGCTTGAATTAATTCTTTAAACTTATACCAAGCGGGAAGCGAGTTCACCACATCGGTTCCGCAGAGGATGTGAAAGTTGAAGGAAGGATATTCTTCTTTCAATTTGAGAACGGTGTGAATCGTGTACGAAGGCGTTGGCATATCGAATTCAATCGTACAGATTTTAATCTTGCTTTCGTTTTGAAGAGCAAGTGAAACCATGTGCGCTCGGTCGTTAGTAGAGGCCAAGGTGTCTAGAGATTTTAACGGATTATGCGGACTAACCACGAACCAGACTTCGTTAATCGTATTCGCTTCAAGCGCTGCACGCGCCATAGCGAGGTGCCCGTTGTGAACGGGATTGAAAGAACCGAAGAGAAGTGCTATGTTCATTCAGCAAGGAAATCGTTAACCAACTTCATTGCTTCCGCTTTCGCAACATCAAGATTGTCGTTTACCAAACGAACATCGAACTTGTCGGCATAGGTCAATTCCAATCCAGCTTTCGAAATGCGTTGCTGAATTTTTTCTTCAGACTCGGTTGATCTGTTTTTCAATCGACCCATTAAAGCTTCAACGCTTGGAGGCTGCACAAATACAGCCAATGCGCGATGATGAAATATTTCTTTGAGGTGAAGTCCGCCTATTACATCAACATCGAAGATGACATGTTTTCCGGCCTTCCAAATGCGGTCCACTTCGCTTTTCAGTGTTCCGTATTTCGTTCCGGCATAGACCTCTTCCCATTCAACGAATTCGTTCTTGTCTATCTTATTTTGAAATTCTTCGTTCGATAAAAAATGATAATCTTTTCCATCTACTTCTGTTCCCCGTCTTTCGCGAGAAGTAGCACTAACGCTGAACGCTAACATGAGCGCGGGCTCTGAGAGTAAGTAGCGGACAAGCGTTGTTTTACCCGCGCCACTCGGAGCAGAAAAAATAATTGCTTTTCCGGTTACTTGACTAGAGAACATTGTTGATTTGCTCTTTTATTTTTTCCAGTTCATCCTTCATTTCAACCACCATGCGCTGCATCAGAGCATCGTTGGCTTTCGAGCCAATGGTGTTCACCTCTCTTCCAATTTCTTGAGAAATAAATCCGAGCTTTCTTCCTTGCGCACCACCGTTTAAGTCCTCGTTGAACATCTCGCAGTTCGAAAGCAAGCGCTGCAATTCTTCCGACACATCAAGTTTTTCCAAATAATAAATCAACTCTTGTTCGAATCTGTTCTCGTCAATTCTTTCCTTCCCCACCAACTCATCTAATTGCGCTTTAATGCGCTCTCTGGTTTTTTCTTTGCGCTCTTCTATAGGCGCAATAAGGTCTGCGCGCAATCGAAGAATATTTTCAATGCGCATTTCAAATTCTTTTTGAAGCTTCGCGCCTTCGGTCTGTCTGTAATTTTCGAATTGATCAAACGCCTGTTTAACAAGCTCAGCAATGCTGTTCCATTCGTCTTCGGTAGGTTCTGCTTGATCGAACTTCATGACTTCAGGCATGCGCATGAGAGTTGCCAAGATGTCGGCTGAACCGAGGTCTTTTCCTTCCTTCCATGAAGTTAATTCATTGTAATACTGATTCATTAAATCGGTATCGAGATGCATGCGTTTTTCGCCGCTGTTGTTTTCAATATAAATTGAAACCTCTGACTTTCCGCGAACGACAAGCTCTCCGTACGTTGAACGCAATTCCAGCTCTTTGTCGCGATACACACTTGGAACGCGAACGCTTAAGTCTAACCCTTTACTGTTGAGCGAGCGCACTTCAGCAGAGAACTTTTTGGTTTCTTTCTGAAGTTCGGCTTTACCGTAGCCGGTCATAGATCTTAGCATGTGTGCAATTTTGCATGCAAAGATACAACATTGAACATTGGAGGTTGAAGAATGTTGTTTTCCTTTGCATACGAAATGAAAATGAAAAAGACCGCTATTCTTCTTGTGAACTTGGGTTCACCCGATGCACCAACACCAGGTGCTGTTTACAGATATTTAACAGAGTTCTTGAACGATCCGCGTGTCATAGACGTCGCGGCAATTGGAAGAGCCATTTTGGTGAATGGAATCATTGTTCCTTTTCGTCATAGAAAAAGCGCTGCGATTTACAAGAAACTTTGGACCGAAAACGGTTCGCCACTGATTCATTATGGAAAGAGAAACAAGGAGCAATTGCAAGCGCGTTTCAATGAGAATGAGACGAAAGTTTTCTTAGCTATGCGCTATCAGGTTCCGAGTATAGACAATGCTCTTCGCGAGATAGAGGAGTGGGGTGCAGAGAAGATTGTTGTGTTGCCTATGTTTCCACAATACGCTTCTGCCACAACCGGAAGTGTTCATGAAAAAGTGATGAACATTGTTTCGAAGTGGTGGAGCATTCCGGAAGTTGTTTTGATTTCTCAGTTTTACGACGAACCCTTATACATTCAAGGTTACGTAGACAATGCGAAGCAATTCGATTTGAAGGAATACGATAGAGTGCTGTTCAGTTTTCACGGATTGCCTGAACGTCAGTTAGACAAATTGTATGATGATAATAAGTGTCGCAATCACAGTTGCGAGCATGAGATTAACGAAGAGAATCACATGTGTTACAAGGCAACGTGTTATGCTACGGCTCGCGCTATTGCTGCGGGAGTAGGACTTTCAGAAAGTGAATACACGGTGTGTTTTCAGAGCCGCTTAGGCAAAGGATGGATCGAACCTTTTTCAGACGACATCATTAAGGAATTGGGAGACAAAGGAGCGAAAAAGCTCTTGGTATTTTCTCCTGCTTTCGTTGCAGATTGTCTGGAAACAACCATTGAAATTGGAGATGAATACCAAGAGCTTTTTGAAGAACATGGCGGCGAAAAAGTCCAGCTTGTTCCAAGTTTAAACGACTTGGAAGTCTGGATTGACGCGCTTGTTAGTATTTCAAAACCTTACCTGTCTGCTTAGATCCGTTTACATAAACTGAAAGAAGATAAGTTCCTGTAGCAAGTGATTCAGTGCTAATCATTGTTTGACCAACACCCATTCCTTGTAGCAATTTTCTTCCAGTTAAATCGTGAATTTCGTAGTTGAATTGGCCTTCCACTTTCAACGTTAATTCATTCTGCATGGGGTTCGGATAGGCTTCCACATTGAACGCATTTTCTTCACCCACGAACTCTAACCAATCGTTGATGTTGTAAGTAGTGTTCGTGATGATTGCCTCATTCCAATCGAAGAAGATGTA
>CAMDFE010000242.1 GCA_945897395.1 Chryseobacterium gleum
CATTGGGTGAAGAAATAACAAAATAATAGAAAAACTATTTCCTCGATGCGAGAAAAAGTCACTGAAAATTAAAATTGTATGCATGTGCAAACTATGGATTGGAGTTCAAAAAAAATTATAGGATTCTTTGATATTATAGATTAACTATCAAATGTAAAAAATCCACAACATTTGGAAAAGGAAGCACGACTGGCTAACAGCGAGTAAGAAATACGGCCTTAATGCAAGCGCATCACAAGGATCGCGCTTGTGCTCTTTTTGCTTTGCATCAAGCCACTCTTTGGTTAATGATACGGTATCAATCATGGCTCAATGGCAATGGGTAAGTGTAAATGATTATTTATGTATTCTTCTAATGCTGCTTTTTTATTTCTGCGGGTAGCGTAGTGAAACAAGCGAGTAGTATTGATGCTATTTCTACTAAAGGCATTTTCAAAAATAAGATTTCGTTCTTGTCCTTGAAATGTGTTGAACAGTTCCGGATTACTGAAAATATCAACTAATATTTTTTCGAGCGATGCTGTAACAACACTATCTACCATAACGGTTGGTGCTTTTGTTACCAGACTCAATACAACAATTGACGTAAGATCGTCATAGAGGTAATTTTCTATCTCTTTTATTTGCGGATCAATGAAAACATTTTTGTGCGACGTGTCTTTAAAATAATTAAAAACGGAAGATGCTGCATCGGCTTCCACTTCGATTATTGTTAGGAATCGCCCCGGTTGGTGTAGCATGAATTCATTCAGCCATTTTGTATTCCACACGCATATTTTTGTGTGCGGGAAATTTTTCTTCACATCCTTGTAGAGTGCTTTCAGCTTTGGTTCAATAAACGGAATAAAAGCCGGTTGGTACTGTAATGTAAACTTTGTTTTGGATACTGAACGGATAATATGTTTTTTCTTCAGATCAAAAATCCGCCAACGGAAAGTGGTCTCCTGCAGTTTGGGATTGATCCGTAGCAAGAATTCAAAAAGCTCCTCTCGGCTAAATACATCTCGGCCTTTGAAGTGGCTTTTTAGTTTTTCTATTAAATATGTTTCAGTCAGAATTCTTGTATTAAGGAATCAAATATAGACATTATTTTTCAAACAAAAGACAGTAAGTTGCATTTATTGGCAAATGTTTGACTTCAAACAAAAGACAGTAAATTGAATTAGTGGCAAATGTTTGATGTTAAACATATCTATTCGGACTTTATTAAATGAGACCGAAGAAGTAGTCTTCGAGTTTTCAAATTCCAGACGGAATGATTATCTTGTATCAAGAATGAAAGGCGATTTTCAAAAGTGAATTTTCAGATTGAAATTTCGAAACAAAGAAGTGGTAAATGGAAATGGTTTTTCAACCCAAACCCCAAAAATGTGGCATAAATGTGGCATAAACTGAAAAGAAAAACCCGTAAGAAGTTCAAAATGAATAACTTACGGGAATTTTAAGTGGAGATAATCGGATTCGAACCGATGACCTCTTGCATGCCATGCAAGCGCTCTAGCCAACTGAGCTATACCCCCTTTCTCAAAGAGAGAGGCAAATATAGGCACAATTGCTTCGCGAGGGTAACTTGAGTTACGAGGGCAAATGTCGTTGCGAGGGCAACTGTCGTTGCGAGGGTCTTCGACGAGGGGACGAGCAGTTTGCGTCTTTAGGAAGATACCGTACTTTTAATTTGCAAAGGCCCTGAACCAATTCGATTAAATGCTTCTTGACGAAGACCGAAGCGTTCGGCTAATATGCGAATGCTTGATTTCGACAAGGCCTTTTTTCCATTCAACATATCACTTACTAATCCAGGACTTACTTGAAGTAGCTTGGCTATTTCAACGCCTTTTATTCGATGCTCAGCCATTAGCGTTTTTAAAAGGTCATTCGGAGAAATGCGAATATTTTTTAAATGCGTGTCGTCATACTTGTCGACCAATAATTGCAACAGTTCAAGCTCTTCCATTTCAGCCTTATTCCGTCTTTTTAGATCCCCTAAGAGTTCTATTCGATTGCAATATTCTAAGTATTGTTTTTTCGATTTTATTACCGTGTATTTCATTTTTTATAAAGATCTATCGTGTATTGCTGATTCAGTTTGCAAAGAGTAGTGTATTGCTCATGCGTCCCTATCCATTTTATGTATAACCTTATTTCAGATTTTGTAATCTGGTATTTACAGATCATCCGAAATTCATTTCCACCTATATTGAAAATCACACGGCTACTGGCATTCCCCAATAAATCCGCGGATCCGAATGTTCTGAAGATGTCACTAGGCTTATTCCAATTCGCATTCTTTAACACCCAGAGCCAAATTGCAAAGGATTTCGAGCTTCGTGCATGCTTTTTTGTGAATTCTGCTATTACCTGTTTTTTAATTAAATGTACTTTCATCAAAGATAGGGTTTCAATTTAAATATTCACAAAAAGTGAATGTTTATTTTCTAATCAAACCTAATCCTCAATGAATTTTAGAGCACTATGTTTTATATGCAGGTTATATGCTGTTTATTCTAGTGCGAAGCACTAATGTCTTCGACGAATGTTCTTTGAACGATTGCCTGCGGCGAATGTCTTCGACTGACTAGTCCAAAAATTAGTACCAACAACATAGTTCGCACAACGAAGTTCAAACAACGCAGTTCAAACAACGCAGTTCTCACAACGAAGTTCCAACAACGAAGTTTCAAATACCACTTTTAAGGTATAGCCCTTCCTAACCGATAAAGTAAATTTGTCAGGTGAAGAAGACGCTGGCGCAATACCTACCCGGACAACACGCACAAATTGTGAGTGTGGCCGAACATGCCATGGGAGCAAAACTCATTGAGATGGGATTCTACCCAGGAAAGCGCGTGCAAGTGCTCTTCAGAGCCCCTTTCCGCGGGCCATTTGCAATTGATGCCGGTGGCGCCGTACTTTCGCTGCGCGAAGACGAGGCCTCGCTCATAGAGACCATCGATTGCTAAGAAAACATGTGTACCAAAATTGCCCTAGTCGGCAGCCCCAATACAGCCAAGACCTCGTTGTTCAACCTGCTCACAGGCATGAACCAACAAGTGGGAAACTTCCCCGGAGTGACCGTGGAAAAGCATTGGGGGAAATTTAATCTGCCCGACGGAAGAGTGGCCGAACTGCTCGATCTTCCCGGTGCATACAGCCTAAACGCATACTCCGAAGAAGAGAAAATTGTTTCGGAAATTCTTCACAACAAACAACACGCTGACTTTCCGGAACTGGTTGTCGTGACAGTAGAC
>CAMDFE010000243.1 GCA_945897395.1 Chryseobacterium gleum
GATTCCATTGAAGTGGGTTGAATTTGCAATTCCTTTGACAATTGTTGCTCGTGGAATTCAACGTTTGATTTCTCCGACGGAAAATGCAACACTGCCTTGGAAAACGATTCTGGTTATTGCGCTCTTTGGGTTTATTCATGGTTCGGCCATTTCAACTGAATTGAAAATGATGGTTGAGAAAGGCGAAAGCCTATTGGGTAAGTTGGTTGGATTTAACATCGGTGTTGAGTTAGGCCAACTGCTTTGCATAGGAGGAATACTCTTAATTTCAATCACGCTGAATCGTCTTTTGCGCATTCATGCGAACATGGTTACTCGAATTTTGTTAATACCTGCAATTCTCTATGCGATTTTCTTGTCATTCATTAACTTTCCGTGAACTAAATACGAGTAAATTTGTCTAGATTCTTGAAACGGCTTTTTATCTTGCCCATTCGCTTTTATCAGGGGTTTATTTCTCCATGGTTAGGCTCGAATTGCAGGTATCAGCCAACCTGCAGCGCATATGCTACAGAGGCCATTCAAGAGTGGGGGGTTGTGAAAGGAATTTATTTAGGAGGAAAAAGAATTTTAAGTTGTCACCCTTGGGGAAAAAGCGGCTACGATCCGGTGCCGAAAAATCGGGAAATGAACGAGAAAAAATTAAAAGAGTAATATGAAAAAGTTAGGTGTGGTTTTAGGAATTGCTTTGTCATTAGGTTTAACTTCTTGTTTCGATTCTGAAACGGAAATTTTAAAACAAGCGCGCACAACACAGCAAGGAGTTCTTTCAAAGCAGAATGCATTGGTTTCAGATTTAGATAAGGAGATTGCTGCTGCTGAAAAGGAGATAGCAACGCTAACTCAAAATCCGTTGGATAGCGCAGGAATTATTCGTGTGAATGAATTGTCGGAGAGAACGTCAATGATTAATACATTGAAGGACGACGTGATTAATTATAAATTGAATTTGAAAGAAATTCCAGAAGGAGCTGCCATTAAAGACGATGCGTTTTTCAAAGGATTGAAAGATGAGCAAGTTTTGAAACTGGCTAAGGAGCAAGATTCTGCTTTCAATGTTTTAAAGTCTCAAGTTGAAACTGAATTGTTGTAATGCGCATACGTCCAAGAAGAAATAGAGCAAACTCCTCTGTTCGAGGAATGGTTCGCGAAACAAGAATTTCGCTCGAACAATTGGTGTATCCGTTGTTTCTGTTGGAAGACAAACAGGCTATACAGCCCATTCTAAGTATGCCAGGAATTTCCAGATTTGGTTTGGAAAAATTAATGGTTGAAGTGGACGAGTGCATGAATGCAGGTGTGACTAATTTCATTTTATTTCCTGCAGTTGATGAGAAGCACAAAGACAAGTACGCTAGCTATTCTTTGGATGCTTCAAACTTTTATTTGACTGCAATTCGTGAATTAAAGAAGCGTTTTCCTGAAGCGATATTTATTTCAGATGTCGCCATGGATCCATACAGCTCAGATGGACACGACGGATTGGTCATTGACAATCAGATTGTAAACGACGAGACATTACCTATTCTTTCAGCCATGGCTGTTGCTCAGGCTGAAGCTGGATTCGATATCATAGGTCCAAGTGATATGATGGATGGACGTGTGGGTGAAATTCGTGATGCTCTGGACAATCAGGGTTTTGTGAATGTGGGCATAATGTCTTACACCGCGAAATACGCAAGTGCGTTTTATGGCCCTTTCCGTGAAGCATTAGACAGCGCTCCGAAAAGCGGAGATAAGATGACCTATCAGATGGACTACGCAAATCGCAAAGAAGCATTGCGTGAAGCCGAGTTGGATGAAGAAGAAGGTGCTGATTTTTTGATGGTGAAACCGGCGTTGTGTTATTTAGATGTGATTCGCGATTTGAGTAATTATTCTTCCTTGCCCATAGCAGCATACAACGTAAGTGGCGAGTATGCCATGTTGAAGGCAGCTGCGGAAAGAGGTTGGATAGATTACAATAAGGCCATGCCTGAAATGCTTACGAGCATAGCACGTTCTGGCGCAAGTGTTATTCTAACTTATTTCGCTAAAGAATATGCTCAAAAATTTCATTCTAGGTCTTAGTTGTCTCGTTAGCGTTTGTGCTTTTGCACAAAGCGATTACAAGAATGTTGAACTCGTTTCTGGAAAAGGAAGATTTTCTTCGTTCGATCCTTGTGAGCCAAGCATAGCTATTGATCCCACCAACACAAAGAGAATGGTGGCGGGTTCTATTTTGAATAACGTCTACAAAAGTTGTGATGGAGGAATTACATGGGATCACGAGGTCTTGAAATCCTCTCATGGAGTATACGGAGATCCGACTATTGTTGCTTCACCAACAGGTGATTTCTATTTCCTTCATTTAGGAGATCCGGAAAATAAGGGTTGGAGCAGTGCTCGTTTGCTTGAGTCGATAGTGATTCAACAACTAAGAGAAAATAAATTTTCTTGTTCGAAGAATTGCTGGACCGATGGAATTGCCATTGGAACAAACGCGCCGAAAGACCAAGACAAGCAATGGGCTACCACTTCGAAAGACGGAAGCGAAATTTTTGTAACGTGGACAGAGTTTGACAAATACGAAAGCTACGAACCGAATGATCATTCGAGAATACTTTTTTCGAAGGGTAAGAAAGGTCAATTGAATTTCTCGAAGCCAATTAGCATTAGCGATGTTGAAGGTGGTTGTTTGGATGATGATAGTACCGTTGAAGGAGCTGTTCCGGCTGCAGGACTGAACAACGAAGTGTATGTAGCTTGGGCGCATCGCGAGTTTATCTATTTCAATAAATCGGTTGACGGCGGGACAACATGGATGCCGAAATCAAAAGTGATCATGGCTATTCCGGGCGGATGGAATCAAGAAATTCCAGGTGTTTATCGCGCCAATGGAATGCCAATCCTACTCAGCGATTTAAGCAATGGTCCGAACAGAGGAAATCTCTATTTGTGTTGGAGCGATGAGCGCAATGGCGATGTGGATGTTTTTGTTTCTTCGTCTTCTGATGGAGGAGAAAATTGGACAGAAGCGATTCGCGTGAATAATGATGATACAGATGCACATCAGTTTTTTCCATGGATGACAGTTGATGTGGTTACGGGAAATTTATATGCTGTGTTTTACGACAGAAGAAATTACACCGATTACAATACCGATGTTTATCTAGCGTCTTCTAAGGATGGTGGAAAAACGTGGACGAATGAGCGAATCAGCGAGAAGCCTTTTATTACCAACGCTAGTGTTTTCTTAGG
>CAMDFE010000244.1 GCA_945897395.1 Chryseobacterium gleum
CTTCCTGGAATCAAAGTTTCTTGACCAGTCCAGTTGTCGTATGCGAACTTGTATTCATAAGTTCCGCCAGGAAGTGATAAAGTAGTTTCCCAAACACCATCAGCATTTGCATCGGTAAGTGGGTGACAGTTTCCGCACCATCCGTCGAATGATCCGTTAACAGTTGGAGTTGTGAATCCAGATACGTTGGTCATGTCAACACGAAAGGTTACCGGATAACTCGGTGGTGCTTGGCTGCAAGCAACACATGACTGCCAACAAACAACAGGTAAAGTAGCGTTTGCCGTAACAGCTAAAGAACGATTGGTGTAACCAAAGTTTGTTACCGTACAAGATGATCCTGGCGCAAGGTTTTCCCAGCTGCCACCAGAATTGGCTGTGAACTTGTACTCGTAAGTACCGGCTGTAAGTGGAAGTGTAATTTCCCAAATGCCATCTGAATTGGCATCGGTCATTGGTGCACAATAGCCGCACCAGTTGTTGAACGTTCCATTAAGGGAAACGTTGGAAAGCCCTGTGCCGTTCATGTCTACGCTGAACGTGACATCGAACGCCTTCGCTCCTAAGAAAGATGTTAAGAGCAAAAAGAGTAGGTAAATCTTTTTCATTTTAGTTAGTTAATTATTTTAAGGTTGAGACGAATATATACTAATTGTACTATAGACAAAAACTCTTTTTGAAAAAAAATTGTACTTTTTACAAAAAGTCCTCACAAATCTCATTTATTTTGGCTCAAATTTGTGAAATGGCAATTTCAAAAAAAATAGCAAAGACGAGAATCGAGCAAGACGATATTTATTCAATTCCAATAGACGAGTTTTTCAAGTCGGCATTTTCTGTTGACTGTGTAATTTTTGGCTATCATGAAAGAGAGTTGAAAGTATTGCTCATTCAAAGAGGGACAGATCCTTTCCAAGATTACTGGGCACTTCCCGGGGACTTGGTTTATCCGTATGAAGATTTAGACGATTCGGCAAAGCGCGTCTTGAATGACCTCACCTCTTTGTCGGACGTGGCCATGAGACAAGTGCATACTTTCGGAAAAGTCAATCGCCACCCATTGGGTCGCGTAATTACCGTGGGATACATTGCTCTTGTTGAACTCATGGACATTAATCCGCTTCCATCTAAATGGGCGAAGCAGACCAAATGGCACAGCATTAAACGTATGCCTAAATTGGCTTTCGATCACAAGGAAATACTGAACGAAAGTTATAGAGCGTTGAAAGATATTATTGTTGCCGAGCCGCTCTGGAGTAAGGTTCTTCCAGAAAAATTTACCCTCACCGAATTCCAAGCAATTTTCGAAACGATTTTGCAAAGAGAATTCGACAAGGGTAATTTCAGAAAGAAAATCAATGGATTGAAATTCTTAAAACGATTAGACGAGTCGCAACAAAATGTGCGTCATCGTCCTTCTAGTTTGTACCGCTTCGACGCGAAACTGTTTAAACAGTATCGCGACAAAGGGTTTGTTTTCGAGTTTTAATTTTTTCTTACAACTTCACGAAACGTTGGGTGGTAGAGCCATTTGCAGTAACTACTTGCACGTGGTATATTCCTGTTGGAAGAGTTTCTGTATTTACTTGTACGTTGTTGTTCAAGGCAACGATTGGCAGTTCAATTCTTTTTCCTGTATTATCAAGGATAGCTATTGACTTCACCAAGTTTTCACTTTGAATCATGAATGAATTTTGAACAGGGTTAGGATAAATTGAGAACCCTTCAGTCGTCTCTTCATTTACGTTAATTCCTCCACAGCTAATACAAGCTCCGTAACAAACAGTGTCCATCACGAGAGTTCCTGTCACATCCAATGTTCTGTTCGTGAAACCAGAATTTGTTACCGTGCAAGGGTCTCCTGCTGTTAATGCTTCAGAGCCAGCCCAAGTGTCGTAGGCGTATTTGTATTCGTATATACCTGTGTTTAATGGAATAGTGAGTTCCCAAACGTTGTCGGCATTGGCATCGCTCATTGGCGCACAACCTCCGCACCAGTTGTTGAATGTTCCGTTCACTTCAGGAGTGGTGAATGTTGCGCCACTGGCACTCATGTCAACAACAAACGTGATGTTATATGGACCCGATGATATTCCGCAAGCTTCGCAACTTCCCCAACATACAATAGGCAAGGAATCAGCTACAGAAACATTCAATACACGATTGGTGTATATGCCAGTAGTCATGGTACATGAACTTCCAGGAACTAAAGTCTCTTGACCCGACCAGTTGTCGAATGAATATTTGTATTCGTAGGTTCCGGGCGCTAAAGAGATCGTTAAGTCCCAAACACCGTCGCCGTTTGCGTCGCTCATGGGGGCGCAGTTTCCGCACCATGCGTTAAAGATACCGTTTACCTCAGGAGTAGTGAAACCCGTTACACCGGTCATGTCAACTTGAAAGGTAACATCTACTTGAGCAGTAGCGCTCAAGGAAAAAATTGAAAGGATTGCGAATAGAATTTTTTTCATAGTCTAGTTTTTTGCTAATTTAGAGAAATTGTACTTTATACAAAAAGGTTTTATACTTTTGTTTTCAATGTGTGAATGTTTTGTCAAATGTTGTGTACTTTGCCGCAGATTCCTTCATCTTAAATGAATTTATGATAAAAAACATTAATCTATTCTGCTTGTTCATTGTCTTGGGGCTTTTCTTCAGTTCTACTGAGGGAATTGCACAAGTAATACCTGTTACGGTAGCGCAAGATGAATTGGGAGTTTGGCACCTTTCTCGGAATGGCAAGCCTTATGACGTCAAGGGTGCAGGGGGAAATGTTCAACTAGACAAGCTGGTTGAGGTAGGAGGGAATTCTATACGAACGTGGAGTACTGATAATGCTCAGGAGATTTTAGATGAAGCCTATTCGAAAGGTCTGACAGTCATGTTAGGATTGTGGGTGCAACATGAACGTCACGGTTTCGATTACAACGACGAAAAGAAAGTTGCAGCGCAGTTGGAAGGATTTAAAAAGGTTATCCTTCAATATAAAGACCACCCAGCTCTGTTAATGTGGGGTATTGGAAACGAAGTCGATCTGTTTTACTCGAATACACGCGTTTGGGCTGCTATCAACGACATTGCAAAGTATATTCATCAAGTAGATCCAAACCATCCGACTTCAACTGTTACTGCCGGACTAGATGAAAAGGAAGTGAAATTGATTCTTCGCGATGCGCCAGAGATTGATGTGTATTGCGTGAATACCTACGGCGATATTGCCGGTGTGAGAAAGAGCATTC
>CAMDFE010000245.1 GCA_945897395.1 Chryseobacterium gleum
AATTGGGAATAGATTTTTCCGATCGTGGTGAGAAACATTTTATAATGCATCAACCCGAAATGAAGAATCACGATGAAATCCTTCGCTTGAGTTCTAAGCTTATCGAACACATTGAAAGGCAGGAAGCTGTTCAGTTTATGTACAATCCGGTTAATGCAGATAAGACTCAAAAGATGCAGCTTGTTGCCCCTCTTCAAGTGAGATCCTATGACGGTAGATTTTATTTAATAGGATGTTATTGGGGTTCGAAAGGACCTTATGAGAACATTACGGTTTATGCACTCGATCGCATTGAAGGTTTGAATGTAGATGCTGCTGTTGATGATGATGAGTATGAGCGAAAGCTTAAAGAATCAGGAGATTCAGATGAGGCTCCTGTGTTTCATTTTAGTTATAAAAAATTGACAAAGTCAGTGGGATTAAAGAATTATTTTGATCACAGCATTGGTTTGATGGTTTACGCAGGTAAATCGCCAGTGGAGATTTATTTTAAATGTCGCGATTGGGTGGTAGGGTATCTCGAAAATCGCCCCTTGCATAGGAGCCAACGAGTAATGGAAGTTCTTCCTCATCAAATTGCTTTGCGAAAAGATGAGGTGGTTATTTCTATTTGCGTCCATGATACGGTGGAGGTTGATTTTGCGACAGCAAGATTTAGAAATGATTGCGTGCGATTGGAATTGAAGAAAGGTGTTTTTGAGAAGTATGTTAAACCAAAAGAAGAAATAAAGAAGAAATAAAATGGGAATATCAAAATCGAAATTTGTTGCTGGATTAAGTTGTGAAAAACGATTGTTTTTTGAAGTGAATCATCCAGAATTAAAAACGCCAATTAACGCCAGTCAGGAAGCGAAGTTTGCTTTGGGTCATCGAGTGGGTGCACTTTCTCAGGAGCGCTTTCCGGGCGGTGTAAATGCAGAGCCTGAGAATAAACGTGATTTCCAAACATGGATTGAATCCACAGGATCTTTTATTGCCAGTGGTGAATCGATTGTTTACGAAGCAGCATTTTCCTACCATGGAAGTTTTTGTGCACTTGATATCCTCTTGAATCAAAATGGCAATCTAACGGCCATTGAGGTTAAGAGTGGGGGAAGCAAAGAGGATATCTATGTGAAAGATGCGGCATTTCAGTATTTCGTGATGAGTCAAGCCGGTTATACTCCAGATCGTTTTTACCTTTTGCTTGTCAATGGAGACTATGAAAGACAAGCCAATCTAAATGTTCATCAGCTTTTTAAAACAGTGGATATTACAGAAGAGGTATTAGCCTTGCAGAATTTCGTTGTGAACAATCTAGCAAACTTTCAAGCCATATTGGACGCAAATATTCTTCCCATAAAGGACATAGGTCCTCATTGCAGCGAGCCTTATGCTTGTCCTTTTTACGCGCACTGCAGCGCTCATTTGCCTGCTGAAAATCCCATTACAGAATTGCGGGGTTCATCCAAGAAAGTATGGGAATTGTACAATCAAGGAGTTTTAAGTATTCAAGACATTCCAGAAAGTTTCAAACCGTATAAATCACAGGTTTCGCAAATAAATGGCGTGAAGCACGGGACAGAAGTTCTTCGTTTGGATCCCATTAGAAAGTTTGTGGAAGAAGTGAGTTATCCCATACATTTTTTTGATTTTGAAACTGCGTGGCCCTCTATTCCATTGGCCAACGGAATAAAACCCTATGGACACCTTTCATTTCAGTATTCGTTGCACATACTAAATTCAGCTGAAGAATTAGTGCACAAAGAGTTTCTTGCAGATCCAGGAGTTATTCAAGGTGGCGTGAACACTGAATGTGCTTTGATTCAACAAATGAAGAGAGATTTTCATTCGGAAGGAAGCATTGTTGCATTCAACAAGAGTTTTGAAGAAAATCGGTTGCGAGATATGATTAATCGCTTCCCGGAAGAAGCCGATTTCTTGAATGGAATTCTAAGTCGATTTGTTGATTTGATGGTTTTGTTTAAGCCCATGAATATCTATTACAAGCCTGCTATGAAGGGTAGATATTCCATTAAGTATATCCTTCCTGCTATTGCGCCTGAATTTAATTACACCGATTTAGAGATTGGAAACGGCGGTGACGCAAGCACAATTTTCGCATCGAAATGCGCAGGAACATTTGAAGGCGACTGGGAGCAAACACGTGAGGCGTTATTGAAGTATTGTGAACTCGATACATATGCGATGGTTGTTATTTGGAATCATTTGAAAAGTATAACACTATGAATTTGACAATCAACAAAGCGAAGCTTCACGCGGAGAGTCTCATGCAAACGGGTTGGCAGCGTTTGGGAAACTACCTCGATGTTTATCCGTATTATTTGAGAAATTGTAACGAATGTGTTGCAGTGGGCCAGATTATTCCGGTTCGTTCTTTAGCAACGATGCCTATGGAAATTGAAAAATATTTCCGAAAAATCATGAAGCGTCACGAAAGTTACGGTCTAACTCTAATCCTCTTTTTTTCATCGCCATATGGAATTCCCATCCCGGATTTTTTCAGAGATTTTTGTGAGGAACAGGGGATTGTGATTGAATTTAGGAATGAGTTAAATTTAGATTATTAAAAAATTGACGCGATGATGTTTAAAGATAAAAATGACTTTAAAAAATTGGTAAATAAGGCTTATGCAAACGGATGGACATATTCGATATTTACACCGGAGATGTGGATAGATTACAAATAAATTTTAGAATGCAACTATAACGCAGTTTCAATTATGAAATAGTAATTACGCATCCCGATAGCTATCGGGAGGAATAAAACCGAAGGTTTTCCCCTTACGAAGTTCCTCAGTACCCCGGATAGCAGTGGAAAGCCTTAGAGCGAAGCGAGAAGCTTGGAACGAATAGCCGGAAAAGGTTCGAAAAAAGTTTCGGAAATTAAATTACCGCAAGGGTTAATATAATATTCAGCAGCATAAGAGCAGGGTAAATACCTGCGAGTATAAGCCCGGTGATAGCGCGACTGCGGTATTTACGATAGTTTGGATCTTTGTCGTGGAGTTTTAAGAAGCGAATAGCGAAGGTGATAGCGAGAATTTCCATAGCCAAAAACAAAGCTATTCCAATTAGAAAGCCAATACCAATAATGGCATAAATGCTTACGCTGGTGCCCATTGCGCCAAAGAAAAATCCAAGAAGAAAGAAGAGCACCAAACCCCAAACTGGCGCCGATACTGCGCCTATGCCCAATCCCAGCGCCCAGTTCGCTAATTTAATGTCTTGCAATTC
>CAMDFE010000246.1 GCA_945897395.1 Chryseobacterium gleum
CCCCAAAACCCTTCCCATAACACTCCAATATCGATAGAGACAATATCTCCTTCTTTCAATGGCTGTGCATTTGGTATTCCATGAACAACGGCTTGATTGACACTCGCGCAGATTGAATTTGGGAAATCGTGATATCCAAGAAACCCAGGGTAAGCCCCATGATCTCGAATAAAACTATCCGCAACTCTATCTAGTTGCAAGGTTGTCACACCCGGTTCAACGATTTTGGCTATTTCCGCCAACGCTTTTCCTACAAGTAAAGAACTCTTTCGGATGGCATTAATCTCATCCGGTGTTTTTAAAACTACCTTTTTGCTCACAGCTTATACAGTGTAGCCACTGCTCGCAACGCTTCCACTGTTTCGTCCTCTAACTCTCCCCGATTGCATTAACCCGTCGTAGTGACGAGAAAGCAAATGACTTTCTACTTGTTGAAGTAAATCTAAAATCACTCCTACTGTAATTAACATGGATGTTCCTCCGAAAAACTGAGCAAACATCTGGGCTTTCGTTAGTGATAAACTCAAAACAAGCGCCGGTAATATTGCAATAAGGCCGACAAAGATACCACCAGGAAGGGTTATGCTCGACAAAACTCTATCAATAAAGTCTGCCGTGTCCTTTCCAGGCTTGATTCCTGGTACGAAATTGCCATTTCTTTTCAAGTCATCGGCAATCTGATTTGGATTGGTTACGATGGCAGTATAGAAGAAGGTAAATAAAATAATCATTACCATTAACAACATGTTATATCCAACACCTTGAAAATTTGTTAGCGATGCCAATACCTTGTTGTTTTGAAACATTTCAGTATTACTTAAGTACAAAGGGACAAACATTATTGCTTGGGCAAAGATGATTGGCATTACTCCAGCTGCGTTTACACGCAAGGGAATGTAGCTTCTCGCGCCCTCACCTTGGGGAAGATGACTTCCACCGGTAGCCATTTTAGCCATTTGTACAGGTATTCTGCGAACTGCTTGAATGATTGCAACTGTTCCTCCGATTACAATAACCATTACAGCTATTTCAATCAAGAAGAAAAACGCTGTTTGCTGACTAAACTCTTGAGCAAAGGCTCCAGGAATATCAGATAAGATACCAGTCATGATTATCAATGACGTTCCATTTCCAATTCCTTTGTCGGTAATCTTCTCACCCAACCACATTACAAAGAGCGTAGAGCTCGTAAGGATAATGATAGAAGTGATCATCCACATGGGACTATTCACGTGAGCGTCTGCTGGAACATACTGCGCCAAATAACCAGGGGCTTGAACCATCGCAATACCTATGGTTAAAAAACGAGTCCACTGATTAATTTTACGGCGTCCACTTTCACCTTCGCGTTGCAATTTTTGCACTGTTGGAACTGCAAGTCCCAACAATTGAATTACGATACTTGCTGAAATGTATGGCATAACACCTAGAGCAAAAATCGAAGCTCTATTGAATGCTCCACCTGTGAAAAGCCCTAAAAAGTCTGCGATTGAACCTGATCCAGCCGCGCTAGTGTCTTGCATTTTCACTGCATCTATTCCAGGAAGAAGGACATATGATCCAATTCTGTACACCAAAAGTATTCCTAAGGTGAAAAGAATTTTCTTACGAAGTTCCTCGTGATTCCAGATGTTTCTTATGGAAGAAAAAAACTTTTTCATATAGTGTTCGCTGTTCCGCCCATTGCTTCAATCGCCGCTTTCGCTGTGGCTGTGAATGCGTGGGCTGTCACGTTTAACTTTCCTTTTAATTCACCGCGACCCATTACTTTTATAAGTGTCTTCTTGCTACAAATTCCATTTGCTACAAGTGTTTGAAAAGTAACCTCAGTCAAGTTGTGTTTGTCAACAAGTAACTGCAAGGTGTCAAGGTTTATACCTTTGTATTCAACGCGATTTAGGCTTTTGAATCCAAATTTTGGCAAACGTCTTTGAAGAGGCATTTGACCACCTTCGAAACCAATTTTGCGCTTACTACCTGAACGTGATCCCGCTCCCTTGTGTCCACGTGTAGAAGTTCCACCGTGTCCAGAACCTTCACCACGACCAATACGCTTTCTGTCCTTAATAGAACCTTCAGCTGGCTTTAAGTTATTTAATTTCATCTCTTCTAATCGTTATTTGTATTCCACTTTTAAAAGGTGACTCACAGCGCGAATCATACCTACAATATTTGGTGTCAATTCTTTTTCTACTGACACATTTAATTTCTTAATACCCAAAGCTTCGATTGTAGCCTTTTGACGTTTTGGACGATCAATAGCACTTTTAACTTGGGTGATAACAACTTTAGCCATAATGGTCTGGATTATCCGTTAAAAACTTTATCTAAATGAATTCCGCGAATACGCGCAACTTCTTGAGGTGTTCTAAGAGCTGCAAGCGCTTGAACTGTAGCTTTCACTACGTTGTGTGGGTTTGAAGAACCTTTTGACTTAGCCAAAACGTCTTTTACTCCAGCTGATTCAAGTACTGCACGCATTGCACCTCCAGCGATAACTCCAGTTCCCAATGAAGCAGGCTTCAAGAAAACACGAGCACCACCAAATTTGCCTGCAATCTCGTGAGGAATTGTACCTCTGTGGATTGGAACACGCACAAGACTTTTCTTAGCATCTTCAATTGCCTTGGTAACCGCTTCAGCAACTTCTTTGGATTTACCCAAACCGTGACCTACTACTCCGTTTTCGTTACCTACTACAACAATCGCTGCGAAACCAAATGTTCTTCCACCTTTGGTAACTTTAGTAACACGATTCACGCTTACTAAACGATCTTTCAATTCTGTTTCGCTAGCGCGAACTACTTTTCCTTCTAGCATTTGTATTAAAATTTAAGTCCGGCTTCGCGAGCTGCTTCAGCCAAAGATTTTACACGTCCATGATACAAGTATCCACCGCGGTCAAAAACCACTTCTTCAATACCTGCTGCTTTCGCTCTTTCAGCAATTGTTTTGCCTATGATTCGCGCTTGCTCATTCTTAGCAATGTTTTGCGCTTCTTTCATAATATTAGATGAAGCAGACGCAAGAGTTACCCCCTGGTTGTCATCTATGATTTGAGCATAAATCTGTTTGTTACTGCGGAACACACTTAAGCGTGGTTTCACATCAGTACCTTTCACTCTAGCACGTATGCGAGTGCGTATTTTTGCTCTACGAGAATCTTTTGAAAATGCCATTGTATTATCAATTATTTAGCTGCTGACTTACCCGCTTTTTTGCGAACAAATTCA
>CAMDFE010000247.1 GCA_945897395.1 Chryseobacterium gleum
ATCGCATCATGCGAAGCACCCAACACTTGCGGAATGCAACGGAATGAATACGGATCTTGAACGTGTGCTTTTTTCTGAATTTGAATTTCACTTCCCTTCAAAGCATCTTGCATGGAGATTGCTACAATTTGCTGTCCTTCTTGATTTCGAACACGATGTGTTAAATCTATGAACGGCTCAGGACGCGCATCAAACGCATCAACAGACATTGCTGCAATGTTTATGGCATTGTCGAACAAATGCTCGGCACGAATTAAATTCTCTACTGAATACGCCAACATGAATTGCGTTCCGTTGATGAGCGCTAAACCTTCTTTCGATTGAAGTGCAATCGCCTTCAATCCTTCTTCTTTCAATACATCGGACGCATTGCGCTCATAGCCCTTATACATCACCTTTCCTTCGCCAATAAGCGGAAGACATAAGTGAGACAGCGGACAAAGATCTCCGCTTGCTCCCAATGAACCTTGCGTAAAAACGATTGGTAAAATATTTCGATGATAGAATTCCAACAACAATTCAACGGTTGCTAATTGAACTCCGCTATGTCCGTGCGAAAGACTTTTTGCTTTTAGCACCAGCATTAAACGAACAATTTCCTCAGGCACTTGATCGCCCATTCCGCATGCGTGTGAACGAAGTAAATTGTTTTGAAGAAGATTCAAATCTTCCTTTGAAATTTCGGTGTTGCAAAGCGAACCGAAACCTGTATTGATTCCGTATACCGGATTTTCACTCGTCTCTAAATACGAGTCTAGAAAAGTTCTACACGCTTGAATTTTTTCCTTCGCCACATCGGAAAGTGAAACGTGCGCTTCACCTGTTCTCACCGATGTTAAGTCGTTCAACACCCATTCTTCGTTTGGGCAAAGGATTAAATTATTACTCATAGAAATTAACTCAGCTTAAAAACAATAGGTAAGGTCATGAATACTCTTTTTGGTTGCCCTGCGCTAAATAAAGCATTCAAAACAAACAACGTTGAAAAAATATATTTCATTATACCCATGACTCGCCTTTGTTAATCTTAATGTCGTTTACGAATTGCTTAATTTTTTGCTCGTCTTCTTTTTTGCAGACCAACAACGAAACTCCAGTATCTACAACTATGTATCCATTCAATCCGTGAAGGACAACAAGTTTATCGCTTCCCACGTGCACGACACTGTCTGCACAGTTGTACAACATCACGTTCTCTCCTACTACTCCATTGTTGTGTTCATCAGATGACAATTGTGTGTGAAGTGATCCCCAAGTACCCAAGTCACTCCATCCAAAATCGCTCAACACCACGTTTACATTTTTCGCTTTTTCCATTATACCGTAATCGATACTAATGTTCTCGCAACTGCTGTAAATGTTGTTAATGAATTCAGCCTCTTCAGCAGTTCCGTATTTCCCTTTTCCTTCTTCAAACTGAGAATACATTTCAGGAAGATGACTTTGAAACGCCTTCATAATCGAAGGTAAATTCCACACGAAAATTCCGGAATTCCAATAGAAGTCTCCGCTTTCAATGAAGTCCTTCGCCAATTCCAAATTGGGTTTTTCAGTAAAGGTTTTAACTTTCTTCACACGATCGTTGTCTACATCTTTCGCATCGGCCCATTGAATGTATCCGTATCCAGTATCAGGTCGCGTTGGCTTGATTCCAAGCGTAACTAAATTTCCAGATTTATTCGCTTGATTCATACTGATCTGAATGTCTTCAATAAATGAAGCCTCACGTGTGATCAAGTGATCGCTTGGCGCCACAACAATGTTTGCATCGGGCGTGCGCTCTGCTATCCAGAATGCTGAATAAGCGACACATGGAGCTGTGTTACGCATGAAAGGTTCACACAACACCTGTTCCGGCTTTAGATCGGGCAATTGCTCTAACACAAGCGCCTTGTATCTCTCGTTCGTTACGACTAAAATATTCTCTTTCGGAACAATCGGTAAAAAGCGATCATATGTCATTTGAATAAGCGTGCGTCCGGTTCCAAGAATATCGTGAAACTGCTTTGGAAAAGCGGTGCGGCTCATAGGCCAGAATCTTGAACCAATTCCGCCTGCCATGATTACGCAGTAGTTTTTTGAAATATCAGTCATGTACTAAAAGTATCAAATTATTTTGGAAGTTTTCCAACCATTTTCGCAGGAACAACAATCTCGTCATACTCTTCTGCTGTCACATGTCCCATACGAATAGCTTCTTCACGAAGAGTGGTTCCGTTTTTGTGCGCAGTTTTGGCAATCTCAGCTGCTTTGTAGTATCCTATTTTTGTATTCAACGAAGTCACCAACATCAGTGAATTGTTCACCAATTCCTCAATGCGCGAGTAGTTCGGCTCAATTCCAACTGCACAATTCACATCGAAAGAAACGCAAGCGTCTCCTAACAAAATTGCACTTTGCAAGAAATTGTATGCCATCATTGGTTTGAATACATTCAACTCGTAATGTCCCTGTGTTCCTCCAACAGTAATGGCAACATCATTACCCATCACTTGCGCGCAAACCATGGTTAGCGCTTCGCATTGAGTTGGGTTAACTTTTCCAGGCATGATAGAAGAACCGGGCTCGTTTTCAGGAATATGAATTTCTCCAATCCCGCTGCGTGGACCGCTTGACATCATTCGAATGTCGTTCGCGATTTTATTTAACGAAACAGCCATTTGCTTCAATGCACCGTGTGTTTCAACGATACCGTCGTGCGCAGCAAATGATTCAAATTTATTCGGGGCAGTTATAAAAGGAAGACCGCTGAATTCAGCAATTTTCTCTGCTACCAATTCAGAATATCCTTCGGGTGTATTGATACCTGTTCCTACTGCCGTTCCGCCAAGTGCTAGTTCACCTAAGTGAGAAAGGGTGTTGTTCAATGCACGAAGACCGTGATTGAGTTGCGCAACATATCCGCTTAATTCTTGTCCTAGTGTAACCGGAGTTGCATCCATTAAATGGGTACGTCCAATCTTCACCACATTCATGAATTCTTTCGATTTCGCAGCAAGCGTGTCGCGCAGTTGGGTAACACCAGGTATAGTTACTTTCACACCCGCCTCGTATGCGGCCATGTGCATAGCAGTTGGATACGTATCGTTTGAAGATTGTGATTTGTTCACGTCGTCGTTTGGATTCAATAACATTTGTCCTTCGCCCAATTGTCCGCCTGCCAAAACGTGCGCGCGATTTGCAACGACTTCATTCACGTTCATGTTAC
>CAMDFE010000248.1 GCA_945897395.1 Chryseobacterium gleum
CTGTAGCCGTTCCATATGCCACGCAATTCATTCCAACTAAATCATTCTTTTCTTGAGCGGCATAGACGTTCGATGGCGAAGAGAAAAGATATAACCGTGCTTCAGGCAGTGCTAAAGCCAAACGTGTTTTTTTGTAGGTGGAAATAATTTCAACTTGTTCCGAATTGAAAAGATTTGGTGTTGAATTTAGACTGTCTGAGGCTGATGGAAACAATACACGCTCGTTTCCCACAAGGTGGAAAAACATTCGTGCGATTTCTTCGGTGTTCGTTCCTTCACCCACAAAATCACACTCGAAAGGCACGGCTGAAGCCGTAGCCAGACCAATAGCAGCGTATTTCACATTTACATTTGTTGCTTGCTGAAAGAAGGAGCGTGCGCCGTTCGATGAAGAAAAGAATACCCAATCAAATTCCTTTTTTATGTTGAATGGAAGAAATTCAACCGAGATCAACGATTGACAATGTGATGAATAATTGGAACTGTTAAGAGACAACACGAGTTCGTCTGCATCCGATTCACTTCGACTTATAAAAACATCGATCATGTAGATTGAATTAGTCCCAAGAGATGATTGATAATTTGCTGGGGTTCTTCGTTGCGCATGCTGAAATAAGACACCTCGTCGTTCACTGTTTTCGCGAAAGCTAAATGACAAACAAACGTGTTTCCTTCCTTCACTGCAAAAGCACCCAAGGGTAATTGACAACCGCCATTCATCTGACGAAGAATTTCTCTTTCAATGAATACACATTCAACAGTAGACTCGTGATTGAGGTGATTCAAAATTGAAATAATTTCTTCATCGCCTTCTCTGCATTGCAGCGCTAATGCACCCTGTGCTGGTGCGGGGACAAATTGTTGCGATGGTAATATTTCAACATGAAACTCAGAAAGATCTATCTCTAAACGCTCTACTCCTGCGCGAGCTAAGAGAATTGCATCGTATTGTTTTTCTCTTAATTTTTGAATGCGCGTGGGAACATTTCCACGCAAATCTTTTACTTCTGTTTGCGGACAATGAAAAGCCAATTGAACTTTTCTTCGCACGGAAGAAGTTCCTACAACAGCGTTCTCCTTCAAACCGAATGTTCGTTCGGTTGACACAGACTCCTTGTTTATCAGAAGAATATCTTCCACATTCGCACGAACAGGAACGCTAGCGATGACTAGTCCTTCAGGAGGAGTGGTTTCTAAATCTTTGTGTGAGTGAACAGCTATATCTACACTCTTAGAAAGTAAGGCCTCCTCAATTTCTTTCGTGAAGAAACCCTTTCCTTCCATCTTATCGAAGCTCAAATGTTGAATCTGATCTCCGCGTGTTTTAATGATTTTTAATTCTACTTTAAAGCCAAGATTCTCTAAGGCATCTTTGGTGTAGTTCGCCTGCCAAAGCGCAAGATCGCTTCCACGCGTTCCAATGACTAATGTTCTATTCAAGGGATTTAGTGTTTTTGTACTTCTTCCAAAAGTACAGATTTCGCTAGCTTCATGGGAACTGATATGTATTTCTTTTCCATGTAACTAATAATCTTGTCTACCAATTCTCGGTCGTGTTCAGAAAGCTCTGCAAGTTCCTTTGAAAAAACGTTTTCTACTGCCGTCTGGCGAATCTCTTTAATAGCATGAGGAATCTCGCTCATTGCGCGCTCGATGGAACGTTCTTGAAAATGCTTTTTAAATTCTCCTTTGCCCTTTTCAATAATAGCAACGCAATCGTTTAATGCTTCCTCTCTATAGGAGATGTTCTTTTGAACTTCACGCTGAACGGCAAGCATATCGATGAACTTCACGTCGTCCAACTTCGAAATTTCATTGTCAACATTCGCGGGAAGTGCTAAGTCAATAACCGTTCTATGCTTTTGCGAAACACACATTTCCGCATACATTTCACCCGTCACAACAACTTCAGTAGAACCCGTGCAGACCACTAGCACATCGAAATCGGATGAGTCGTTTTTTAGTTCTGAAAGGGGCAACGCTACTGTATTGAAAGACTTCGCAATAGCCTGGGCGTTTTCTAACGTTCTATTGTAAACACGCACGTTGGTATATCCGTTTTCCACAAGAAACTTCGCGAAATTCGTAATGATCTGACCAGCACCCACAAGAACTATTTTCGTGTTTAAATCGGGATGTTTTTCTTGAAACAATTTCCATGCAATGGAAACAATGGACACCGGTTTTTTCGAAAGGTTGGTGTGCGTATAAACGTCTTTCGCAATACGAATGGCATGCTGATTTAGCATGCGCAATGAATCTCCAGTAAGCTTCATTTTCTCGCACTCTTCGTAGGCATTGCGCAACTGAGTAATGATTTCGCGCTCGCCAATGATTAAAGAATCTAAGCTAGCGGCTACTCTGAAAATATGATCGGCTGTTTCTTCTCCATTAAACCGCTGCGCCTTTTGTGAGACACCTTTGATAAAACTATTGTCGTGATTGGGAAACAAATGAGAAAGCAATTTCTGGGTGAAGCCAGAACAAACAAAGTGAGGCACGTCAAAGACCACTTCCACTCGGTTGCAAGTTCCTAAGTACATGAGTTCACTCATTTGAAACTCTTCTTTCACAGCATCTAATCGAGCTTTCAATTCCTCTTGAGAAATAGCAAAAGAACCAATGGTTTCCAAGGGGAAATGATGGTGGTTGATCGATATTGCGCGGAGGTTATTCAAGCGGGCACGAAGGTCGCTAAGAATGATGTTCGAATGTCATTTAAATGTCATTTACACAACTCGTTGTGATGACCGTTCAGGATGACACCAGAGGTGATGACCACTTCGTGGATGACGCTGCGCGATGACACCAGAGGTGATTTATTTCTGAATGAGAATCCGTGCAGATTTGATGCTTTCGCAAGAAGAAACTTCGATAAGATACATTCCGTTTGAAAGTTCATCTTTGAAATTCAACTCTGTTTGAAGTGTGCCGTTGACAATAAAACGTTCGCTTTGAATTTTACGTCCCATTGAATCGTAGATCTTCACCTGAACATTGTCCGATTGTATTCCAGAAATACTCAAATTCAAATCTATGCCATTCGACGGATTCGGATATACGTTTAATTCAAGATTCTCCGAAAGGTGCGATGCAAGGTCCTGCGGAAGGTCTTGCGAAGCACCTTGTAAAACATCTTTCTCAGAACCTTGCGCAGCACCTTCCG
>CAMDFE010000249.1 GCA_945897395.1 Chryseobacterium gleum
CCACGGAATACCTTCTCCTCTATCCAACTCAAGAATCCATCCTGCAACATTGTCCAAGAAGTAACGGTCGTGGGTTACGGCCAGCACAGTTCCCGGATATTGTTGTAAGTGTTGCTCTAACCATTCAACGCTTTCTGCGTCCAAGTGGTTAGTAGGTTCATCCAATAACAAGACATCTGGATTTTGAAGTAGAAGTCTGCAAAGTGCAACACGACGACGCTCTCCACCGCTTAATTTTTCAATCAAAGAGTCTTCGTCGGGACAACGCAGAGCATCCATAGCAATAGACAATTTCGTGTCCAAATCCCATCCACCTAAAGCTTCAATTTTATCTTGAACGGCGGCTTGACGATCCATTAGCGACTGCATTTTATCAGGGTCGTTCAGAATTTCTTCATCGCCAAACTTCATGTTAATTTCTTCGTATTCCTTCAATACGTCTGTGATAGGCTTAACGCCTTCCTCAACAATTTCACGAACCGTTTTGGTGTCGTCTAATTGCGGTTCTTGTGGAAGGTAACCAACAGAATATCCCGCAGACCAAACCACGTCGCCCTGAAACTCTTGGTCGAGGTTAGCAATAATTTTCATAACGGTAGATTTACCAGAACCGTTCAAACCAATTATGCCAATCTTAGCTCCGTAATAAAACGAAAGGTAAATGTCTTTTATAATGTGCTTGCCAGTAGGTGTGTATTTGTTTACACCCACCATGGAAAAGATGATTTTTTTATCGCTCATAGTGAAAATTTGAACGGCAAAGATACGCCACCTATGCGCTGTATTTTTCTATTCCTTTTAAAATTACACCAGTAGCACCGCCATGTTCTTCAACATATTTTTTCCCTGCATTTGGAATTGAATTTTCATAGCGGGCATGTTCAATAAATGACGAAAGTTCTTCAAGACTTTCTATGGGAAAAGCAGCACCGATTTGAACGAGGTCAACCGCTTCTTGAAACTTCTTGTAATTCGTCCCGAAGGTCATCGGTACTCCATATACAGCAATCTCCAACGAGTTATGCAAACCTTTACCAAAACCGCCACCTAGCACAACAGCATTTGCTTCTGCGTATATGGAAGAAAGCATTCCAATTGAGTCAACAATAAGCACACGCGCTTCATTGTTTTTTTCTGGTTGAAAGGAAGAGAGTAGGACCACTCCGAACTTTTCAAAACGCGTCAAAGATTCTTGAATTCGTATTGCATGAATTTCGTGCGGAACAATGCAAATTTTTAAATCAGGAATCCGCGAAAGAAGCATAGCAATAAGCGATTCTTCCTCAGTATAGCTTGACCCCAAAACAACAAGAAAATTATTTTGTTTGAAGGAAGAAATCCAAGCGAGTTCTTTCGGCGAATTTGCAATTTCCATCACACGGTCGAAGCGAGTATCGCCGGAAAGCGTGACATTATTAAACTTAATTTTTTCTAATAATTGAAGGGTGCTTTTATTCTGAACGAAGAAGTGTGTAACCGCCCTCAATGTGGCCTTCCAGACAAATCCATGCCATTTGAAAAAACGTTGCTCCTCGCGAAGAATAACTGAAATGCAAAAGAGTTTCGTTTTGTTATTTTTAAGTTGAAGGAAATAGTTCATCCAAAATTCATACTTCACAAAAAAGGCTTGTTTAGGACAAAGGATTTTAACAAATTTACGAGCGTTGAAAAAGGTGTCAAGTGGAAGATATCCAATCCAATCTGCACCTGAATAATTCTTCCGCACTTCGTATCCAGAAGGAGAAAAAAAAGTAAGTGCAATCACTGAATTAGCATATCGTTTTTTAAGAGCTTCCATCACGGGTCGCCCCTGTTCGAATTCGCCCAAAGAGGCGCAATGAAACCAAATCACTTCTGCTTCAATCGGAATGGAATTACGCCATTTGTTTAATGAAGAAATTGTATTTTTTCTTCCGGTATTTCCTGTTCGAATTTTCTTATTGAATAGCCCAGCAAATGGAAGAAAAACTTCAGCGATTTGCCAAAAAATAGAATAAATAAATCGAAACATGTTAATAGATATAGAAGTCGTTTGGTGCGCGCTGATACAAGTTCAAAATCCACCCTGCACGTATGCCAAAAAGCATATCCAATCGCTTGTCAGTGTCCTGTGTTTGCGTGTCGAGATTCCATTCTCTTCTGCTCTGGGTAAAGCCTTCAGTAGCTTGAGCCCCGATGTAAAAATTAACGAGTCTGTTATTACTTAAATGATAGTAACCAATAAACTGATTTACCGAAAGTCCATTCGTTAATCGGTCATATCCTTTTAAATAATCTCCCTCAAGCTGTGTAATTTTAGCTTCCTGATGTTCAAGCCTTATTTTATGTTGAATTAATCCGACGCCGGCGGTAATCAATAGGCCTGAGTTTACATTAGGACCAATGATTGGAAACAATTTTCCACCTTGCAAAAAGACATTGAATCCTCTTTCTTGGATGAACATTGTTGCAATTTGCCCCTGTTCGTCAAGAATCTCACCACGCGAGGTAAGCAGATTACTCAGCAAATTCGGCTCATGAACCTTATTTCCAAATAGGTAGTTGAACTGAACGCCGTAGTACCAATTTTTTTTGTCCTTTACATGGAATCCCACCTCAAGACTTCCGTTATTTCCGAACCTATTGGCTAAGTCTCCTCCAGGAGTGGAGTATCCGTAACCCACTGTTACATGCGGATTGAAAAGTGAAGAGTCACGCACTTGCCATTGCCCAAACGAAAAGAAGCATGCCAATTGCAGAAATGCAAGGAGAGTTAGTTTCTTCATATTGCGAAAGTAAATGTTATTCATTGGAAACTAAAGCTTAATTTTGTTGCCTTTAAATTTCAATACATGTCAGTTAATATTCAAATGGTCGATCTCAAGAAACAATACTTGAAAATCAAAGAAGAGGTAGACGCAGCGGTAATTAATGTTATGACGAACGCTAACTTTATCAATGGAGCAGAGGTGAAGACGTTTCAAACTAATTTAGAAAGTTATCTAAATGTGAAGCACGTCATTCCATGCGCAAATGGCACAGATGCATTGCAAATTGCAATGATGGGATTGGGATTAAAGCCGGGCGATGAAGTGATAACTGCCTCTTTTACCTATGTTGCCACCGCGGAAGTAATGGCGTTATTGGGATTGGTTCCTGT
>CAMDFE010000250.1 GCA_945897395.1 Chryseobacterium gleum
ATTCGTCGAAGACATCAGTTCCAATTATGAAATAGGAATTACGTAGTAGGAATAAAAAAAAGTTAAGAAAGGTTAAGAGAAGGTAAGAGAGGGGAAGATTTAATAACGCAGTTCCAACAACGTTAGTTCTAACAACGCAGTTCAAACAACGTAGTTCATTAAGGATGTTATGCTTAAAAATCTCAACAATAACAAGCTTTACAGAAGATTCAACGCATAAGCGTTTCTTGACTTCTTAGTTTCCATTTCTTCTTTTTGCGGAATGGAAGGACAAGAAACATACAAATACGCCATTAGAAAGAACTCCTACTATTTCAAATGTGAAGGTAGAAATGGCAATGTCTTTAAATGTGTTAGATTCGATGAAATGGAATCAGAAGATTTGTATAATCTTGCACTTCTAGACTTCACTGATGAAGACAAATGGTCTGATGAAACCAGAACGTCACATAAAAATGGAAAGGCTGTTCTGCAAACAGCGGCTTCAATTGTTGAAGATTTTCTGTCTAACCACCCTCATATTACAATCTCTTTTGCCGGCAACACAGCAGTAAAACATAGGCTTTACCATCAAGTAATAACCAATAATATTCACATCTTTTCTGATAGCTACGAGATCTATGGAGTTAACGAAGGCTTCCACGAAACATTCAAAATAAATTCTTTTTACAAACGTATTGAAATAAAAAAAATAATTTAAATTAGCATCATGGATAAGGAACTACAAGAACTTCTCGATTTTATTAATCACCCAGATTTCGTTGAACCTCCGAAATACGCTCCAAAAACTCTAAGACTTTGCGGTCTTAAATTGAAAGATGCTGAGGAGTCAATAAAATATTGGGAAGAACAAGGCTGCTTCCATCGCAGCGAGCTAGGTCCGAAGGACGAACCGGAGGTTTGATCGCATAGCGATTGATTCCCACTTGAAATTTCTTGCTTTTTTAGAATTTTTCCCCCACCTCCAGTGGGGGCATTTCGAATGCCGCTCGCAGAGCGAGCTCGGACTTCGCAAGAGAATTGCCTATTACACAGTAGGAACATATAAAAGTTTAGAAAGGTTAAGAGAAGGTAAGATTTAACAACGCAGTTCTCACAACGAAGTTCAAACAACGTAGTTCCAACAACGTAGTTAAAAGTTCCAATTACGTAGTAGGAACAAAATCTTCGATTTTCCAATAACGTAGTTCATCGATTGATCACAAAGTGAGTGTTAACCTTTTCTTAACCCCTCCCTCCTTTGTTTAATGGTTTTCTCCAAAAAAATCACTACCTTCGTGGCTTACTTAAACGAGTAAACATGCGTATTCGCCACCTTTTTTATACAATTTGTATACTTTTTCTTGCCTCTTGTGCAACCCCTGAAGATTTTTACTACCTCAGAAATGCCGGCAACGAAAAAATTGCCGACCAAGCCATCGACAGCACCGCTTCCAACCCAACCATTGCCATTGGCGATCAGCTGAGTATTGTGCTCACTTCGGCGAATGTAGAGATGAATACGCTCATTAACGCTGCCAATTTTGGCGGCGCAGTTGGTGGGGGTAATATGACGCAGGGAGGAATGGTGAGTCCGGTAATGGGGTATCTCGTTGATGCAAACGGTGAAATAGAATTTCCGAAGATTGGAAGAATGAAGTTAGCGGGTAAGCGCATGACAAGCGTTCAAAAGGAATTAGAAACTGTATTGGCCGATTATGTGAAAGATCCTGCAGTCGCTGTGCGACGATTAAACTTTCGTGTGACGGTAATTGGCGAAGTGGCCAACCCCGGATTAATACAAATACAATACGATCGTCTAAATATTTTTCAAGCATTGGCGCAGGCCGGTGATCTGACTATTTTCGCGCAACGCGAGAATATACTTTTGGTGCGCGAAACACCTCAAGGAAAGGAAACAATGCGTTTAAGCTTGTACGACAAGTCTCTCCTTTCGTCTCAGTACTATTGGCTTCAAAGCGGAGATTTAATCTACGTGCAACCGAACAAAACCAAGGTAAACACCAACACCACCTTCTTCCAAGTGTGGCCCACCATCATTAGCTCTGCGTCTATCTTCTTAGTCATCTTGAACCAAATTGTTAAATAACCATGGTAGAAAACGAAGTTCAAGAAAGAGAAGTTAACCTGGTTTCAGAGATTAAAGAAACCGTCTTGGCCTTTTGGCCCTTGTTTGTTTTGGGGCTAGCACTTGCTTTCACAGGTGCTTTCGTCTATTTGCGCTACACCCCTGCGGTCTATCAAGCCAATGCGAAACTTTTAGTAAAGGATGACACCAAGACAGGCTATTCAGCGGCAAATAAAGTGTTGAATCAACTTGATGCTTTTGGCAGCAAAACGAATGTGGATAATGAGATTGTTATTATTCAATCGCGGTCCATTCTGAAGGAAGCCGCTATTAAGGCGAATTCGTGCATTACCGTATACAGCAACGGTCGTGTCACCGACCGCATTCAACCGAACTTCCCCGTCCGTTTTCAACCCTTGAATCCAGATTCACTGAAAGGAGGATCTAAAGAATTCAATATCACAGATAGTGAAATTGTTTTCGGTAACAATCGCTATTCGCTCAAAGATTCCGTTTTGGTAGATGAAGGATTGAATACCCCGTTTATGCTTTTTGTGAATGAAGGTGAAATTGCTAGCGTGAAAAATGAGAATTTCTCTTTGCGTGCGCGGTCATTGGAATCGGAAGTGGGTGCTTTGGCAGGCGGTTTCAAAGCCGAAGCAACCAGCAAGCAGGCGAGTGTCATAGACCTATCCATTACCGCCCTTGACCCTAAGCTTGCTGAAAAAGCCCTACAGACCATACTCGATGCCTATACCCAAGCGAGTGTGAAAGACAAGCGTTTGATTGCTGAGTACACACTGAATTTCATTGAAAATCGTTTGGCGGTGGTAACGGAAGAATTGGATTCGGTTGAATCACGTATCGAACAATTTAAATCGGCCAACAATATCTTCGACCTCAGCGCTCAAAGCAGCATGTTCCTCAGCAGTGTGCAAGAGCAAGACGCTGAACTCAGCAAAATAAACATTCAATTGTCGGCTTTAGATGAGGTAGAGCGTTATGTAAACAGCACAAGTCGTAACGGAACCTTTCCTTCTTTGTTGGGCCTTTCAGATCCT
>CAMDFE010000251.1 GCA_945897395.1 Chryseobacterium gleum
TTCGTGACCCCGCTGGGATTCGAACCCAGGGCCCATACATTAAAAGTGTATTGCTCTACCAGCTGAGCTACGAGATCATCTTGCTCTCAAAAGCGGCTGCAAATATACACATATTTTTGAATTTTCTATTTTTTTGAAATCATTTTAACGAACGGACAACTATTTTCTTGATGAAATAGTCAACACATTACCTAATTTTGTTTTTATGGAAAAGAAAATTCTGCTCTCTCTCTTTTTGTTCTTCGGAACAATGGGAATTTCGTTCGCTCAGTCGAACATAACCAGTCGTCACAACAGTGATGCTTCTTGGTTGATTTTTTTACAAAATAACATGGTTTCAGTGACCTTAGCCCCAGAGAAAGCCGCGAGCTCTCCCAAGCTTAAGATTGCCTCAGGCCAGTCTCTCGAGTCGGTTGTTCCTACCGCAAATACGTTGTTCGATGCTTTGAGCTCTGCACCTGCATTGCAACCAGATGCTATTGAAACCAAGACCTATCGCTGGATGAATTCAGATTATGTAATCACTGTTTTTTCTGCAAAGCGCTTAGAGACTTTGTACAAAAGAGAAATGATAAACAACAAAGCCAAGTAAAATGAAAAAAGTTTTATTCTCCCTTTTCGTAGCGGCGCTATCCGTTTTGCAAGCAGCTGCTCAGGAGTATCCTGTAGGAACTCCTTTTATTTCTAGCTGTGGTGGTTTCTTGGTCGATCCAGGATTAAGTGCAGCAGACTATGGACCGAACATCGTAGCGATTTCAGTAATATGTTCCGACGCAACAATTCCTGGACAGCTTAATTTAGATTTTAGCTTCTTTAACCTAGGCGCCGGTGACCAATTAGCCATTTTCAATGGGGGTGATGCTTCTGCTCCTTTAATCGGAACTTATTCAGGAGGTGATCTCAATGGTATCAACATTTCTTCAAGTAATCCCTCGAATTGTCTTACGTTCTTATTTACTTCAGATGGCGATGCGAGTGTAGGAAGCTTCGGAGCAGAAATTTCTTGCGGTATACCTTGCGACCCCCCAGTTGTGGCAGTGACTACAGATCAACTCGATTTTCAACCAACGCGCTTGTGTGTGGGCGAATCAATCACCTTTGACGCCTCGACAACTGTTTTTGCTCCAGGCACTGTATTGGGAAGTCATACTTGGGATTTCAATGACGGAATAACCGACGTGTCTTCTTGGCCTATCGTTACGCATACGTTCACGGAATCAGGCGCATATATGGTAGAGCTGATGGTTCTTGACACGAATGGATGCGGAAATATTAATTTGATTGATGCTCTTATTCTAGTGGATACTTATCCTTCTATAAACATAGCAGCAGATGATTTCCAGGCTTGTCTGGGACAAGAAATAAACTTAGCTGTTTCAATAGATCCAACGTATTGGTCGGCTCTTCCAACAGCGAATTTAGGTGGAGCCTTATTTATCCCAGATGATCAGACGCAGTGTTTCTCTGATACATTACTGTTCGGTGGTTTTAATGCAGGACAAACCATTCAAAGCGTAGGTGATTTCGAAAGCTTCTTTATCAACTTCGAGCACAGTTTCATGGGCGATCTCGTGATTTCATTTACTTGTCCAAACGGTCAAACCATTATCGTTCACCAGCAAGGTGGAAGTGGAACATTCCTCGGCGTCCCGGTTGATATAAATGCTGCTGCCGATCCGCCTGGTGTTGGTTATGATTACTACTGGTCACCAACCGCAACTGCAGGTACATGGGCTGCGAACACAGGTGGCACCTTGCCAAGTGGTTCGTATAATTCTGTACAACCTTTTACAAACCTTATCGGTTGTCCGTTGAATGGTGCTTGGATAGTGGAAGTATGCGACATGTGGGGATCGGATGACGGATGGATCTTCGACTGGTCGGTTAACTTTGATTCTACATTATACCCGCCATTGGTTTCCTTCCTTCCTTCTTTCGGATATACCTGTGATTCTATTACGTGGACTGGTCCTGGAATTACTAGCACAGTTGCGAACTGTGGAGGAGCGATATTGAATCCCACAACACCAGGGAATTACTACATTATCGTTTCGGCTTTGGACAACTTTGGTTGTACCTACAGCGATACAATTGGAGTGAATTACTTTGCACCTCCCGTTTTAGATTTAGGTAACGATCTTCCTTATTGCTTGAATTCAGTGAATTTGTCTAGCAATGTTTCAGGACAAGTGCCCGGAATAAATTACGTATATGATTGGTCTGTGGTCAGTGCGAATGGTGGAACGTTCAACGCTTCGAATATTCCTTTCCCAAGCTTTAGTGGCGCCTCAGGAACTTCAGAAGTTACCTTGTCTGTTCATCCCATCGATGACATTCAATGTACTGTAACAGATAACTTGCTCTTGATTACTCCCGAAACGCCAGGCACTGCTCCTTTCACCACCGATTCAGTTTGTTTGAATGAGCAAATATTCTTGAATGCTCCTTTCTTGGACCCAACTTATACCTACCAATGGTTCTTATCTGATACTATCGTTCCAAACGCAATTGGAACAGTGTATAGCCCATGGGCAGGAGTACCGAACGAACAGTTTGTTTATTCTATTGAAATCACAGAGCCCGTTTGCGGATTCAACGCTTCAACGGAATTTGGAGTTACGTCACTTCCTTGTGATGTGTTTTTGCCGAACATTGTATTACTCAGCGGAACTACTGAAAATCAAACATTGAATTTCGGAGAGTCCTTGTTTTACTATGCGAACGCAAGTGTAGAAGTGTTTAACAGATGGGGCGATATAGTTTATGAGAGTACCGATTACAAAAACGACTGGTCTCCAAATGATTTATCCGATGGGGTGTTTTATTTCGTTCTGAAGGTTACAACGCCAACAGGAAAAGTAGATGATTATCCAGGATACTTCCACTTGATGAGAAACTAACATCTATTCCAAATATTGAAATAAGGGGCGATCTTCGCCCCTTATTTATTTGTAGCTATGACGATTCAAGAAAATTTAGCATATCTCGGAAATCTTGCTGAGCTCCTGAAAATTGAGCGCGATGAAGATTGGGCGCGCTTTCAAAAACAATTGAAAGAGCAACCGGTCAATGCGCGAATCAGAGAAGGACTGACTTGGTTTCCGTTGAAGATTGTTGAAGATGGATTC
>CAMDFE010000252.1 GCA_945897395.1 Chryseobacterium gleum
CAAAACACGCAATACAAACACTACTTCATCAATCGATTCGCTGATTTAATGAACACGAACTACCGTCCTGAAAGACTCATTGCTGGAGAGAATCGTTATTTCAATTTAACTGCACCTGAAATGCCGAATGAATATCAACGCTGGGGAGACGCAGGCAATGTACCCGGACAAATGGATTATTTCTACAACAATCACCTTACTTTCCAATCGGAACTGTTGTGCAGATCAGAACAAGTTCGCGATCACATTCAAAACAGATTCGCATTACCACAACAAGTGGATGTAACGCTTGATGTATTACCTGCAGGATCAGGACAAATTCATATCAGCACCGTTCAACCTACAGAATATCCTTGGACAGGAGTTTATTTCGACGGTGTTCCAGTAAAAATTGAAGCCATTGCAAATCCAGGTTATGAATTCGCTTATTGGGATAACAGCAGTTTAATCAATGACATTTTAGATTCTGTTTGGGAAGGAAATATTTCATTGAATACTGCACAATTCACAGCGCATTTCCAATCGAATGTGAATGTAAATGAAGAGGAGGACACTGTATTTAAAATATACCCCTCGCCTGCGCAAGACTACATTCAAGTTGTCGCTGAGGCCCAATTCAGAGGACTTTCCTATTCTATCTTCGACATACAAGGAAAATTGGTTCACAGTGGAAACATGCAAAACCAAGGCTCAACGCGAATCGATGTTTCACAATTCAGCGCTGGCATGTATGCCATTCAAATTTCAGACAGCCTGAAAGGAATTGTCGCGAAAAAAATATTTGTTAAGGAATAATCCCCACTTTTGCCGCTCTAAAAAACAAATCATGTCAGTAAACAAAGTAGTTCGAAGAGTCACCACCCATACCCTTCAAGAAATGAAGAACAAGGGCGAGAAGATTGCTATGCTCACCGCATACGACTATTCTATGGCTCTCATTGTAGATCAGTCTGGAATTGATGTCATTCTTGTGGGAGATTCGGCGTCGAATGTTATGGCTGGACATGAAACCACGCTGCCTATTACATTGGACCAAATGATCTATCACGCGGCCAGTGTGGTTCGCGCTTGTAATCGCTCTCTCGTAGTTGTAGATATGCCCTTTGGATCGTATCAAGGAAATTCGAAAGAGGCTTTGAATTCTGCCATTCGTATTATGAAAGAAACAGGTGGGCACGCTGTTAAACTAGAAGGAGGAGAAGAAATTGTTGAAAGTGTAAAACGCATTTTAACGGCGGGTATTCCAGTAATGGGTCATCTTGGATTAACACCTCAGAGTATTTATAAATTCGGAACCTATCAAGTTCGTGCTAAGGAAGAAGTTGAAGCCGAACGTTTGATTCACGATGCGAAACTTTTAGCAGAAAGTGGTTGTTTCGCTATTGTCTTAGAAAAAATTCCGGCCGCACTTGCCAAGCGCGTCGCTCAAGAAGTTCATGTTCCAATTATTGGAATTGGTGCTGGTGGTGACGTTGATGGACAAGTATTGGTGCTGCACGATATGCTTGGAATTACTGAAGGATTCACCCCTCGCTTTTTGAGAAAATATTTGAACATGGGAGAACAAATGCGCGGTGCGTTAGAGCAATATGTTAGTGATGTAAGAAGCGCAGATTTCCCGAATAACAAAGAGCAGTATTGATGAAAAAACACGCGCCCAAAGTTTGGGACCGAGCACCAAAAAAACCGCTTGAAGTAACAACCCTTGAAAACCTTCGCATTCTCTACGAAGACAACCACATTATTGCCGTTAACAAACGCAATTCCGATATTGTTCAAGGAGATAAAACAGGAGACTTGGTTCTAAGCGACATTATTAAACAATACCTTAAGATAACCTACAATAAACCCGGTGAAGTTTTTTGCGGAACTGTTCACCGCATAGACCGACCAGTAAGCGGCGTTGTGGTATTCGCTAAAACAAGTAAGGCTCTTTCGAGACTTACCATCGACTTCAAAACACGTGATGTATTCAAAACCTACTGGGCTGTCGTGCAAGATGCGCCGCCAAAGATGGAAGGGCATGTAATTAATTACTTGTGGAAAGATGAAAAGCAAAACAAATCTTTCTTTTATAACGAACCGGCTGCCGATAGAAAAGAATCTGAACTGACCTACAAAGTCCTCGGAAAAGGTGATCATTATACGTTTGTAGAAGTATATCCGAAAACAGGAAGACATCATCAAATTCGAGCAACACTTTCGCAATTGGGCTGTCCGATTAAAGGAGACATTAAATACGGAAGCAAGAGAACCAACGACAACGCTAGTATTCATCTCCATGCGAGAAAAATTGAATTTACACACCCTGTAAAAAAGACTCCTGTCGTAATTTCGGCCCCACCGCCGGAAGATCCCCTTTGGGATGCATTCTTGATTCAAGCCTTTGAATAATCTGTGCGTAAAATCACACCTTGTGAAGCATCACTCGCACTATATTTGTGCTCTCAAAAATTAGAAGAAAATGGAAGCGAACGAACACATTAAATGCCTCATCCTCGGCAGCGGACCAGCAGGATATACAGCAGCGATATACGCTGCACGTGCAGACATGAAGCCTGTCATCTACCAAGGACAGCAACCCGGTGGACAATTGATGGACACTACAGAAGTAGACAATTTCCCGGGATATCCTTTGGGAGTAAAAGGTCCTGAAATGATGGCCGATATGGAAAATCAAGCCAAGCGCTTCGGCACCGACATTCGTAACGGATGGGTGACTAAAGTAGATTTTTCAGGAAGCAAACATCTCATTGAAATAGACAACGGAAAACACATTATAAGCGCCGACTCTGTAATTATTGCAACAGGTGCTTCAGCCAAATGGTTGGGTCTTGACAATGAAATCCGACTTCGTAATTTAGGCGGCGGAGTAAGTGCCTGTGCTGTATGTGATGGATTCTTCTACCGCAATCAAGATGTTGCTATTGTAGGAGCCGGAGATACAGCGGCTGAGGAAGCTACCTATTTGGCTAAGCTTTGCAGGAAAGTATATATGATTGTAAGAAGCGATAAAATGCGTGCTTCTAGAGCCATGCAAAATCGTGTTCTTGAGACGCCTAACATTGAAATTCTTTGGAACTCAACCACAGAAGATATTTTAGGTAAAGACG
>CAMDFE010000253.1 GCA_945897395.1 Chryseobacterium gleum
AGAAATACACTGCGCTCGTTCACAGAGATGAATTTCCAACTTGGTTGGAAGAAAATCAGAATCAAGTGGAATGTGTTTTCCACATTGGTGCTCGCACAGATACCACTGAATTCAATGTTGAAATTTTCGATCGCTTAAATCTTCATTACACACAATCGTTGTGGAAGACCTGCGCGAAACATGCCATTCCATTTATTTACGCTTCTTCCGCAGCAACCTACGGTGGCGGAGAGCACGGATACAACGACGATCATGCGACCATTCCACAATTGCAACCGTTGAATCCTTACGGACAGTCGAAACAAGACTTTGATGTGTGGGCTTTGCAACAAGAAGACGCTCCTTATTTCTGGGCAGGATTGAAGTTCTTCAACGTATACGGTCCGAATGAATACCACAAAGGCCGCATGGCTAGTGTGATTTGGCATACGTTCAATCAGATTGGAAAGTCAGGCGAAATGAAATTATTCAGAAGTCACAATCCGAATTTCACAGATGGCGGGCAAATGCGCGACTTCGTTTATGTAAAAGATTTAGTTGAAGTGCTTATGTTCTTAATGCACCACAGAAAAGATTCAGGCATTTATAATTTGGGAAGTGGAAAGGCTAGAACATTTTTAGATTTGGCTACCGCAACTTTTCATTCAATGGGAAAAGAACCGAACATCTCTTTTGTAGATACACCTGAAGACATTCGCGACAAGTATCAATACTTTACCGAAGCGAACATGAACAAGTTAATTTCAATTGGTTACAGCAAGCCGTTTCATTCTTTGGAAGAAGGAGTGAAAGATTATGTAACGAATTATCTACAACAAGATCTTAAAATCTATTGATTCCTTCGAACAAAGAAGGCACTCAAGTGATTTACTTTTACAACAATTATTGAAACATGGAAAAATTGGTATACGCCACACGCAGAGAACGATTCAACGCAGCGCACAAGCTTTGGCACGACGAGTGGGATGAAGCAAAGAATTTCGAGACATTTGGAAAATGTTCGAATCCAAATTGGCACGGACACAACTATGAGTTATTCATTACGGTGAAAGGTGTTCCAGATGCAACAACCGGATATTGCATGGATTTAAAGTATTTGAGCACTATCGTGAAGACGCAGGTCATAAACAAGTTGGATCACAAGAATCTGAACATGGACGTAGAGTTCATGAAAGGAATGAAGACTTCAACTGAGAATGTTGCTATTGCAATCTGGGAACAATTGGAAGAATTAGTGAATGAAAAGGGATGTCAATTGCATTGCATTAAAGTAACAGAAACAGAAAATCAATACGTAGAATACTACGGCGGGAAGTAATGGAGAATCAGAAAACGATAGAAATGGCAGTGGAGCAAATCCTTGCTGCTGTAGGAGAAAATACACAGCGTGAAGGTTTGTTGAAAACACCAGAACGTGTTGCTAAAGCATACGGACATTTGTTGAAAGGGTATGAGGAGAGTGCAGACGATGTGTTGAACGGTGCTATTTTTCACGAATCTTATTCTGAAATGGTTATTGTGAAAGACATTGAAGTCTATAGTTTGTGCGAACATCACATGTTGCCTTTCTTCGGAAAAGCGCACGTGGCCTATATTCCAGACGGAAAAATTGTGGGGTTAAGCAAAATCCCTCGCGTTGTCGATGTATTCTCTAGAAGACTTCAAGTGCAAGAGCGTCTGACAATTGAAATTCGCGACAGCATTCAAAAAGCATTGAATCCTGTCGGAGTGGCAGTTGTTTTAGATTGTCATCATCTTTGTATGCAAATGCGCGGAGTGTCGAAACAACATAGCTCAACCATGACAAGTGCCTATAGCGGATTGTTTTTAACAAGCGACACAACAATAAAAGAATTTGTAAGTTTACTTCAATTGAATAAATAATTTAAACCATGAACAACAATTTAGAATTTAACGACGGTGTTTATGCAAACGATAACGCCCAAACAAAATCATTTGTATCCAATGTATTTGCCTACATGGCTTTGGCATTAGCCATTTCAGGAGCATTGGCGTACTTATTCGGAACGACAGATTTAAAGTATACTTTATATTCTGAGACCACAGGAATGTCAATACTTGGTTGGATAGTCATGTTTGTTCCATTGGCTTTTATTCTAGCAATGAATTTTGGATTTAATAAAATGTCATTTAATACTCTTTTTATAGTTTTTCTTGGATATGCGGCTGTAATGGGAATGAGTTTAAGTTTCATTTTTTGGGCATACGAATTAGGAGTAATTACAAAGGTATTCTTCATCACCGCTGGACTTTTCGGAGCAATGGCATTCATTGGTTACACCACGAAAACGGACTTAACTAAGTTTGGTGGAATCTTAATGATGGCTGTTATAGGTCTTGTAATTGCCTCTGTGGTGAACATGTTTATGGATAGTAATCCGTTGGATTATCTAATTTCTTGCGCAGGTGTATTGATATTCACCGGATTAACCGCATATGATGTTCAGAAGATTAAGCGAATTGGAGCAGGCGTTGAGTTTGGAACGGCAGATGCCTCTAAACTTGCCTTAATGGGTGCACTTTCATTGTATTTAGACTTTGTTAACTTATTCATGTTCTTGTTGCGCGTGTTCGCAAGAAGAGACTAAGATTTGCGAAGCGTGAAAGATTACTACATGATTTTAGGAGTCTCTCGTAACGCTTCAAGTATAGAAATAAAAACAGCTTACAGAAACGGGTGTAAGCAATTTCATCCCGACAAAAATGCGCATCCCGATGCGCATTTGCGTTTTATAGAAATTCATGAAGCGTATGAATTTCTTGGAGATGAAAAACAGCGCAAGGCATACGATCTTTCACAGAATAGAAGAGTAACTGCTAGTTACCAGCAGTATTACCAGCAGAAAGAATTCGCCGCAAGAAACCGAGCAAGGGAATACGCTCGACAAGACTTCGAAGAGTTCAAGAAATCGAAATATTATAAATTGGCAGTTGGTGTAAACAATGGATTCAATTATCTTTTTCTATTTATCTGTCTGCTTATTGTCGCTGTTCCTGTATATATGTATATTATTCAACAAGAATTACCAATAGAAGAGCAACGTCCTTTTTTTGGATTTTTAGTCCCAATAATAATGGGTCTTAC
>CAMDFE010000254.1 GCA_945897395.1 Chryseobacterium gleum
TGCGTTACTTGGAGCTACCACTGGCTATTGGGTGCTGTTCGTTTCCAATGCAGCTGAGCAATTCGGAACAAACATTCGGTCTACAGTTGCCTCTACTGTTCCGAACTTCGTGCGGGGATCTACCGTTCCAATAGTCTTAACCTTCAAATACATAGAACCTACTTTCGGAGTAATTAATAGTGCTTTACTCATTGGCGGAGTAACCATTTCTATTGCCATAATTGCCCTAGCCTATCTCCCAGAAACCTTTGGAAAAAACCTAAACTTTATCGAAGAATAAAATGAGAAATTATTTCATACTCGCATGCATCACATCAATTGTTGCATGCAAACAAGAAAACGCCGTTATGCAAATTCAACAACCCCAAAATAAAAACATTCAAGACACAACGTTCAGCTTCTTTGGGAACAAAGTGCACGATTCATTCTACGGTTTGGAAGACGACGGAAGTCAGCGCACCATGCAATGGGTGAAAGATGAGCAAGCGCTAACAGAGAAATATTTAAGTGGCGAAAAAATGCGTACTGAAATTCGTGATCGATATACTTCCATTTTCAATTTTGAAAAAGTAAGTGCTCCCGATAAGCATGGCGATTATTATTTTTTCTGGAAGAACACCGGCCTTCAGCCGCAAGCCGTTTGCTATGTAAAAAAAGGGATGCGAGGTGCTGAAAGAGTTTTTATTAATCCAAATACACTAGATCCAAAAGGACTTACGACATACAGTTTGCTCGACTCAAACGATGACAATACCCTAATGGCCGTAGCGGTTAGCAGGGCGGGTAGCGATTGGAGCAATATTCATATTTTCAATATTGAAACCGGAGTGGAAGTTGAAGCACCTATTGAATGGGTGAAGTTCAGCGGAGCTTCTTGGTTCGGAAGTGGTTTCTTCTACAGCCGATATCCGGCACCTTCTGAAGACGAAGTTCTCAGCGGAAACAATATGAATCATGCTGTATATTATCATGCACTTGGAACAATACAGGATGCCGACAAGCTAGTTTACGAAGACAAAAAAAATCCCACCTATTACAACAACGCTGGACTAAGTGAAGACAAACGTTACTTGTTCATTACCTCAGCGCCCGGAACAGATGGCTACGCCGTTTATTTCAAGGACATCGCCAACGGCGGAATGAACTTTAATCCGCTATTCACAGACTTAAGTCATCACAGTTCTGTGGTTGAAGTCGCTATCGATGGTGAACTAATTGTCCTCACAGATGTCGACGCTCCGAACTACCGATTGGTGAAAGTGAATCCAGCGAATCCAAATCCTAAAAATTGGAAAACAATTATTCCTGAAAACAAGCGACTGTTGGAAGGTGTTTCCACCTGCGGTGGAAAATTATTCCTTCATTACCTCAAAATGGCAAACACCGAAATTGAAGCCTGTGACTATGAAGGAAAGAACATCAAGAAAATAACGCTTCCCGATGGAACCGGCACTGCATCAGGATTCTCAGGAAAGCGTCAAGATAAATCTTGCTACTTCACTTTCACATCATTCACCTACCCCGGTGTCATCTATTCATTCAACGTAGAAGATTTAACCTACGGTGAATATCACAGACCTTCGGTCGATTTCAACATGAACGATTATGAAAGCAAACAAGTTTTAGTCACGTCGAAAGACGGAACACAAGTCCCTCTCTTCCTCGTTCATAAAAAAGGACTTGTGTTAGATGGAACCAACCCAACATTGCTCTACGGATACGGTGGATTCAATATTTCACTCACACCTTCATTCTCTTCCTCTCGATTAATTCTGCTTGAACAAGGCGGAGTATTCGCCATGGCAAACCTTCGTGGAGGAGGGGAATTCGGAGAGAACTGGCACAAAGGCGGAATGCTCTTCAACAAGCAAAATGTCTTCGACGACTTCCTAGCCTGCGCCGATTACTTAATCGAAAACAAATACACTTCAACAAAAAAATTAGGCATCGAAGGCGGATCAAACGGCGGACTTTTAGTCGGCGCCTGCATGACTCAGCATCCCGAAAAATTCGCTGTTGCGTTTCCTGCTGTTGGTGTGTTAGACATGCTTCGCTACCACCACTTCACAGTAGGAAAAGGTTGGATTCCCGAATACGGAAACGCCGACGAGTCGGAACAAATGTTCGGTTATCTCAGAGGTTACTCACCATATCATAATTTAAAACCGAACACGAACTATCCTGCAACAATGGTCATGACTGCTGACCACGACGACCGCGTAGTGCCAGCGCATAGCTTCAAATTCGCGGCTATGCTACAAGAATGTACAACGCATGAAAGACCTGCGCTCATTCGCATTGAGACAAGTGCTGGACATGGCGCTGGAAAAAGTACGGAGCAAATCATTGCTGAACAAACCGATAAATGGACCTTCTTCTTCAAAAATATTGGACACAATTATTCCTTGAAATAACACTCCGGAAATAAGACTATCTTTGCACCCCAAAATTACACCGCCGTGCTATCAGTAAACAACCTTTCGCTTCGTTTTGGAAAACGAGCATTGTTCGAAGAAGTAAACCTAAAATTCACGCCAGGCCATTGCTACGGTGTCATAGGCGCTAACGGTGCTGGGAAGTCCACTTTCTTGAGAATTCTTTCAGGAGAAATAGATCCAACGACCGGGAAGGTTGTAATGGATGCTGGCGTGCGCATGAGCGTTCTAAAGCAAAACCACTTCGAATTCGATGAAGTTCCTGTGTTGCAAACAGTGCTTATGGGAAACCGCAAGCTTATGGATGTCATGCAAGCGAAAGATGCCATTTACGCGAAAGAAGACTTCTCTGATGCAGACGGTGTAAAAGCCGCTGAACTAGAAAACATTTTTGCTGAAATGGACGGTTGGAATGCTGAAAGCGATGCAGCTCAATTGTTAAGTAATTTGGGTATCGCAGATCATTTGCACACCGACTTAGTTCACACCCTAAGTGGAAAAGAAAAAGTTCGTGTATTGCTTGCTCAAGCCTTATTTGGTAATCCAGAAATATTGTTGCTCGATGAGCCGACGAATGACTTAGATGTCGAAACCATTGCTTGGTTGGAAAACTTCTTG
>CAMDFE010000255.1 GCA_945897395.1 Chryseobacterium gleum
ATACAGGTGTAATAACTAACAACAGTATTGGTCCACACGACTGGCAACACACGGTTGGAAATTGGGGAACAGCAGATGCTTCAGTTCTTATGACTCCAATGGGAAATAATATTCATAAAATAGTAATCACGCCCTCTACTTTTTATAATTTGAATGTTGGCGAAACGGTTTCGAAAATGACATTTGTTTTCCGCAACGCAGCAGGAACTGTAGTCGGCAGAAACGCTGACGGTAGTGATATATACTTAAATGTTTATGCTGCTGGATTCAATGCTTCGTTCTCGTTGCCTTCCATGGAATCACAAATTGTGAATGCCAATCAAGTTGTTCCTGTAACAGCAAATTCTTCCCTAGCATCAGATATCTCAATTTCTGTAAATGGAAGTCAGGTTGCCTCGGGCACTGGAGTAACTTCATTGAATTATAACTTCAGTCAAGCCGCTGCCGGTGAATATATGATTACCATGTCTGCTGTAAATGCAGGAACAACCATTACTGATGAAAAGGTAGTTATTATTCTTCCCGCAATAAATGTAGCTGCAGCGCCTGCTGGGACAATTGACGGAATAAACAATACTTCAAGCAACGGCGTTCGTTTGCAATTGTATGCTCCGAATAAAAGTTTTGTTTTTGTTATTGGTGATTTTAACAACTGGCAATTGGACTTGAGTTATTTGATGAATAGAACTCCAGATGGAAATACCTATTGGTTGGATATTCCTAACTTATCTCCAGGCACTGAATACCGTTTTCAATACTATATAAATATGGAAGGAATGCGCGTGGCCGATGTCTATGCAGATAAAATATTAGACGGTTGGAATGACGGCTGGATTCCAGAGACCACTTATCCAAATTTAATTGACTATCCAAGTGGATTAACTTCAGAGCCCGTTTCTGTGTTCAGAACTGATCCTCCTGCATTTAACTGGACCGATCAAAGTTTCGTGCGTCCAGCAAAAACGAAATTGGTTGTTTATGAGTTGTTGATTCGTGATTTCCTTGCGGATAGAACTTACGCTTCTCTTACTGATTCATTGGATTATTTGGAAACATTGGGAGTTACTGCCATTCAACTGATGCCAATTAATGAATTTGAAGGAAACGACAGTTGGGGTTATAACCCATCTTTCTATTTTGCTCCAGATAAAGCTTACGGAAGTGCAGAAGCATTAAAAACTTTTGTGAATGAAGCTCACAATCGTGGAATCGCAGTAATTATGGACATTGCGCTGAATCACAGTTTCGGTCAAAACCCAATGGTGCGTATGTACTTCGATGCAAGTGTTGGACAATATGGACAGCCAACTGCAAGTAATCCTTGGTTCAACCCAACACCTAAGCACGATTTCAATGTTGGATATGATTTCAACCACGAGAGTCTTCAAACGAAGAATTTCACTAAGCGAGTAATTGCTTATTGGATGCAGAATTACCACATCGATGGTTACCGTTTCGATTTATCGAAAGGATTCACGCAAAACAATACCCTTGGAAATATAGGAGCATGGGGTGCTTATGACCAAAGTAGAATTAACATTTTGACCGACTATTACAATCACATGCAAACTGTTGCTCCCGGTTCTTATGACATTCTTGAGCACTTCGCTGATAATAGCGAAGAAACGGTATTAAGCAATAACGGAATGATGTTGTGGGGAAATTTGAATGGTCAGTACATGGAAGCCTCTATGGGTTACAGTTCTAACCTATCTTGGGGTAGCTACCAAAACCGTGGTTGGAATAACGCACATTTGGTAACCTACGCTGAAAGTCATGACGAAGAACGCATGATGTACAAAGACCTTCAATATGGTGCGAGCAGTGGTTCTTACAACATAACCAATTTGAATACCGCATTGAAAAGACAAGAGTTAGCGCATTGTTTATTGATACCTATTCCTGGTCCAAAAATGCTATGGCAATTCGGAGAATTGGGATACGACTATTCAATTGGTACCTGCTCTGACGGAGTTACTGTTGATTTGGCGAATTGTAAAACTTCTGCTAAGCCAGTTCGTTGGGACTATTGGGACAATCAGAATAGAAAGCACTTATATAAGGTTACTGCCGCATTGAACAATTTGAAAAAGAATGAACCTGTTTTTTCAACGAATAATTTCAATATAGATTTAGGTGGATTTGGCAAACGAATTCATTTGAATGGAACAAACAATGCTGTTGTTGTTGGAAATTTCCAAACGACTTCATTGAACATGACACCTGGATTTCAACATACCGGAACATGGTATGACTACTTCACAGGAAATTCATTTCAGGTGAATGACTTAGGTGCCACCTTCTTTTTTGAGCCAGGAGAATATCACGTTTATACCGACTATCAATTGGCGATTCCAGACTTGAATACTTCTTTGTCTGAAGTCATGTCATTCGCAAAATCTACGTTTATGATTTGGCCCAATCCGTCAAGTAATAACGTGAATCTAGCATACAGCATAAGTCAAGCCGCGAAGGTTCAAATCGTTCTTCGCGATTTAACAGGACGAGTGGTTTCCTCTTTTAACACACAAGGTGTTTCAGGAATAAATCAATCTGAATGGAATTTGGCGGAAGAGAATATTTCAGCAGGTTCTTATATCATTTCAGTTGAAACTGAAGGAAGAAGAGAATCAGCTCCATTCATTTGGAATCCATAATTGATGATTTACCAACAAGCAGTAAGTGTATGTTGGACACGAAGTGAAAACGATTTATATTAGCAATACTTAAACCAAAAACAAATTCATTTTTAATATGTCTAAATTCTATAGAACTAGTATTCTTACAACGTTTATAGCTATGTTTTCGATTGTTTCATGGGGACAATCGATAAGCGGCGTGGTTACAGATGAGGACAATCGCCCTATCCCGGGAGCTTTCGTCTTAGTAAAGGGAACTTCTAACGGGACAGCTAGCAACCAAATTGGAAACTATTCTTTAACAACAGGCGCAGGAACTTTTGAAATAGAAGTTAAAGCCCTAAATTTTGAAACGATAACGAAGACCATTACTGTTGGAGCTGCGGATGTTAAGCAAAACTTCA
>CAMDFE010000256.1 GCA_945897395.1 Chryseobacterium gleum
TTTTAGAAACGTTGTTGGGATTGAAAGTTGAAGAGCGTCATGGACAAGAGTATTTCACTAGTCAATTACGCAGTGAAGACGCAAAGCAGATATACACCTTAGCGAAAGAAACTACGTTGTTGGAATTGGTGAACAACTGGTTAGAGCGCATGCCATTCTTCGAAGAGAAATATTGGGGAAGTGAAGATTTTTGCACGCAATATAGAAGCGCTTATTCCTCTTCATTGAGTGAAATGGAAATGCAAAACTTGAAAGCGTTCGATGAATTATTCATCTCGAATGAGCCTGTTGAAAGTAGAAAGCTTAGTTCAAAAGCAAGAAGAGCAGCGCTGTTCATCATGTTGTATCGCGACTATCCGATTCTTCAGAATCCGTATAGAATTATCAACTCACTCTTAGACATTGACGAATTGTTGGCCACTTGGAGATGGCGTCACATGAATATGGTTCACCGCATGATTGGCGGAAGAGCGGGTACAGGCGGAAGCACTGGAAAAGGATATTTAAGAGAAGCGGCTATGAAGCATTACGTGTTTCAAGAGTTCGCTGAATTAACTTCATTCTTGGTTGAACGAAGAAAATTCCCGGCTATTAGCGATGAACTTGCAAAGAAATTAGGCTTCGAGAATGGATAGTTATGTTCGCGATTTGCTCTCGGACATTGTTCGGTCGATTGATGAAATAAATGAGTTCTCAGACGGACTAACTAGTGTAGACTTCAAATTGTATTTATCGAATAAAATGATGCGTCGCGCCATTGAGCGCGACCTCATTATTATTGGCGAGGCCATGCACGACATTGTGAAAGTCGATCACACCCGTGTTATGCGCATTAAAAATTCTCGACGCGTAATAGAATTAAGAAACGACGTCGTTCATTCTTACGACGATTTAGCCAACGAAAAAATCTGGAATTTTATCTGGAAGGAGCTTCCTTATTTGCGGAAGGAAGTGGCGCATATTCTGGATCTTTATTACTAGCATAGTAAAGAATGTTTTCAACGAATGCCTTTGGCGAATGCTTCGCGAATGTCTTCGACGATTTTAACAACGTAGTTCTAACAACGTAGTTCAAACAACATAGTTCTCACAACGAAGTTCCAACAACGTAGTTCCAATTACACAGTAGGTATAAAACCGAAGGTTTTCCAATTACGAAGTAGGCATAAAACCGAAGGTTTTCCAATAACATAGTTCCTCTACTCCTTAATAATAGTCCTACTCAACTTTTCTCCGTTTGTTTCTAATTGCAAGATATACGCTCCGTTACTGAATGAAGACAAGGAGATTCTTTTCTTTCGTTCTCCGAGTAACCAAGTGTCTTCTAACACCAAACGGCCAGAAGAATCATACATGCGAATGGGAGCCGATTGATTGAAGTAGCTATTGGTCTCAAGGACTAACTCGCCTGGAGTTGGATTGGGATATATGATGAAATTAGATTGCAATGGAATGGATTTCCAGGTTAACGACTTGTTCAATTTAGCAATTGAATTGAGATTGTCGCAAGAGCCAATTCTTTTAAAGTCTCCCGCGATGTATAGCGTATCGTTCATTATTGCAATATCTCTAACAACATTTGGGAATGTTGAAGCTGGAGTGTCGTATGAATTGTAGATTGTGTCTGGGTTAATAGCGAAACTGCCGAATTGGTTCAATTTAGCAACACCGTGAGACTCCATTCCATCAATTTCAGAAAACCAACCTGCGAGGTACAACTCATTTTCATACACTTCCATGGACACCACACGCCCGTTGGTTTGATGCGGTGCGGGGTAAATAGCATGCCCGTCGTAATAGGCTAAATGTAAGCGCTCCGTGTTGCCAAAAGATCCTAAATCAAAAGTGCCGCCTAGCCATAGTTTGTTGTCGTAAACAACCATTGCTTCAACATTAGCATCAAGCCCAAATCCTTGTCCAGCTTTGTGTATATCTCCGTCATAGATTGAAGCGAAGTGATTGATATTCCTTTGAGAGTCCCAAAAACGGCCTCCAACAAAAAGTGTATCGTGATAAAAGGCCAGACAATTACCTCTTGCGTTTTCATCAAAGAAATCTACCAACGGTTGTACTTGGTTTCCGTCGTACTGAAAAACGAGATTTGAGGTGTCGCCATTAATTATGAAATACCCACCAGTTGCATACAATAAATCATTGTACTCAATAAAATCTGTAATAAGACTTGGATAAAAACCAACTGGAATAGTGTCCCACTGCTGTTCACTGAAAAGGACTAATGAATTTTTATCCGTCCCAAAGTAATGATTGCCCGCGTATATTTTCTCATTGTATTTCATAAGCGGATCGAAAATCATGTCGTAATCAGATTTCTCACCCAACTCACTCCATGAATTTCCATCCCATGTGGCCGGTACATATAGCTCTTCACAATCGAGTGTAGTCAACCAACCCCCAACAGTAATTGTTTTATTTTCATTGTCGGGGAGTAGTTGATACACATAAGAAAAATGAGGGCCACATCTAAATCCTGAATCCAGATCCAACCACAATTGTCCGTGGTGGGTAATTGAGATTAGAGAGAATGTGAAGACTATGGCAATCCTTTTCACTGAGCCACAACTGTGTATTTTCATATTACTTTTTTTCATTAAAATCAAAATAAATCTTAAATCTTCTCCCCCACCTATCAGTGGGGGCATTACCCATGCCGCTCGCATAGCGAGCTCTAAGCAACGCAGTTCAAATTACGAAGTAGGACTTACTTAGTAGGAATAAAATCTTCGATTTTCCAATTACGAAGTTCCCTACTCATTCCACAATAACCGTCGAGCTATCTAACCACGCATTGTTGCTTAACCAATGAAGTGTGTACATTCCAGAGCTGAGCGAAGAAATATTTATTTCAATGGTATTGCTTGAAGAGGCGAAGAGAAAAATATTTTCTCTTAAGACTTCTCTACCTTGCATATCTATGATTACAATTTCATTCTGATTGTTCGGAACGTAGTTTTCTGGAAAGGTGAAATTGAGTTTCACCTGATCAAGCGCTGGATTCGGAAAAACGGAAATGGTGTT
>CAMDFE010000257.1 GCA_945897395.1 Chryseobacterium gleum
GAAAATTCAGTTCCATCTGATGTATTGAAGGAAGGAAAAGCCTTTCCAATCATTAATGCCGGTTGGGCACTCAGATTTTAAAAAGTTCGGAAGAAAGGATTCTGAGTGTTTCTTTCGCAGCATCTTTTGGATGAAGCGCAGTATCTGAAATTCCTGAAATAACACGCGTAATGTCGTGATCTATTTTTCCTTCAATATTCCAATCAGCTGCTGATGCAACAGAAATATAGACGGAATAGTTGTGGTGCATGGTTCCTGGGCGTTCTCCAATGATATGCAAAATACATTTTTTCTGTTTTGAAGCTGAATCGCCGAACAGAAGCTCCCCGCAGCGGTAGCCAGCTCTTACCCTTCCATGCTGAATGAACAAAGGATCTATACTTACCGAGTAATCATCGCTAAGCGTGTAGTTTGATTTCAATAATGAATTCAATTCATTTACATAGGGTAACAAATGCCCATCGTCAACGATGGATGAAACATTCAATCCGTCAGAAACAATCACTTGAATATCGGGTATGTGATTCTTCCATTTCGAACGTAAAATCTCTAATGCGTAAATGCCATCTCGCGATAGTTTCTCGCCCGATTGCGGATGATAGATGTAATCTTTTCGGTCCTTCGAAAGCGTGCTAATCGCAATTCCATGAGGAAGGAATTTTCCAAATTGAGAAGGTGTTTCTTCCCAAAGACATTTCTTCGCATCAGCATAAAGCAAACGAATTTCTTGCTCTAGATCAGGATTCATATCCCAATGATTCACTCCGTATCCTTTGGCAATAGGCACTCCGCGCTCTCGAACTCTTTCAATGCATACAAGACCTTCCGAATAAATTTCGTCCATTGGACGCGTGTCACCTTTCAATCTGCGGTATTGATAGTACATCCAAATTGGATCTCCGAAATGGGTTGTCGGTTGGTTCCTTTCATCAATGATTTCCATCTGTTTGAAAAATGCCCACATGGCATCATTGATTTTGTATCCGAACTTTTCGCGAATGCGCAGGTGATCGCTGAACGATGTGGTTAAGTAACTTAACATCGGATCGTTCTTCGTTGGAAGAGCCATGAGATAGCCCGGATTGGCTGGCATGATTTGATCAATACACCAGTCTAAATCATCGAGTGAAACATCCATGTGCAGCGTGGTGCAAATGTCTAAGCCAATCATGAGTCCATGCAGTTTACCCATCACTAAATCTTCCAAGCAACAACGAACCAATTGTTCTTTCGTTCTGAAAACTTCTGGACCTATGAATCCTGCAACATCATTTAAATGTACCCATGGTTCGGAGAAAGATCCTTCGGAAGGTGTTTCACAAGCTTTATTCAATTGTTGTTTCAGCCCTCTCCACAGCCCGTATTTGCGTGATTCGTGAATAAGCATGTCGAAGCCTTCGCCGTGTCCGTTCGTTTCATCTGCACCTTGTCCGGTCTCGGCATAGAGTCCGAATTTACCTTTGCGCTGTGAGGCGTATTTCTTAAGCTTTTCAATTGTTACATCGAAGGTCTGATTCGCTTTCACGGTTCCTGCAATACTTTGAAACCACATGCCGGTTTGACCATTGTAGGTCTTTTCTACTTCAGCTTGAATATCTATGTGCGCCAACACGGAATGTGAAAGCGTGTTTTCTAGTTTGAAGGTGGTAAGCAAATCGTATAAAGCCATTTCAATTTTCGCAACCGATTCCGGATTGCTTGAAACAGGGTTGTTACCCAGAACCAAATCGCCCACACTGTAACTCCAAGCGTCGAACACTTGCCACACAATGTCTTCAATGTTATCGGTCGGAGAGTTAGGCTGAACACGCGCGCTCATGTATCCCTTCGATCCCATTTGACTCCCAGCCAACGGATGGAAAATTTTACTGCTGATGGCAATGAGGTCTTTGTTCGACATCAACTTCACCACACATGCAATTATATCACTGGTTAGGTAAGGAAGAAGGCTATTAATTTCTTTGTCTGTCGAGAGTAGAAGAAGTTCTCTAAACTCCTTTATTCGTAATTTCCCAATGGCCTTTCCAGATTCTGTTTCTTGAAAAGAGCGTGTCGACTGTTCAATGAATTCCGATTGTTCATCGGTGAAAACGGAATGTTTGCGAATGTTGTCAAGGCTGGTTTCAGCAAGAAGCATGCGTGCCTTCAACCGATCTTCATCGCTTGCGGCTGCTATTCCAGCAATTTCATCTCCTTCTTTGAATTCATTTGCAGCGCCTAGCAATTGGCGATACAGGGTAACGTCGAAACTTCCTTTTTGACGTTGAATGTACTGAAACAAATCTTCTCCAACGAGGGGAGAAGGGACTTCAATTTTTTCGAAATGAAAATGATCAGACTCCCCGAAAACTTTACCTGAAACAAGTGTATAGGTGACAGTCGCCATTCCTAATTTGCTTAAAAAATCGCGACGCTCCATACTTGTTTATTTGTTTGCAATTTAAAGCACATTTAATATGCTTACAATCTAATTTTGAAATCCCTCCGCCTCGCGGTCATCCACGTAGTGGTCATCAATCGAAGATTGTCATCACAACGCGTTGTGTCATCCGCTCCGCGGTCATCACCTTCGGTGTCATCCGCTCCGCGGTATTGTGTATTTTTGTCTCATGGAATTCAAAAAAGGAGATCACGTGCGTTTTTTAAACGATACTGGAGAGGGAGTAATCGTCGGTTTCCCGCAGCCCGATACCGCTACGGTAGAGGATAGCAGTGGCTTTCCCTTTGATCACCCACTTCGAGAATTAGTTAAAATTGAAAATTCGAAACACGAGTTTTCACAATACAATCAAGTGCAGCCGAACACACGCGAGATGCTCGATCGGAATTTGGACGCTCATGCTGTAAAGGCGGCATCGAAAGACTTCAAGAACAGATACAAAGAGCGCGCGGCGAATGACTTTCCGCACAATGCGGATTTGTTCGAGGTAGATTTGCATATTCATGAATTGCTCGACAATTACGAGCGCATGACGAACGGAGAAATAGTAACTATTCAAATGGAACACTTCGAACGCATGCTGGCCATTGCAGAA
>CAMDFE010000258.1 GCA_945897395.1 Chryseobacterium gleum
ATTTAAACCAATATATCCTCGCTTGGTTTCCTCCTTTCACCAACGACCAGAGAATACCTGTTTCCAAGCAAACAAAAAAGTACAATGTGTATTTTGAAGACGAGAACCGATCTATCCATCCAATAATTTTAGCTCCTGAAATTGTTTCATTCAATTTCTTACCGAAATAATTTATTGCACTCACAGACATTAATATAAGGCCCGACTCAAAAAGAAAAAAAGAAAAGCTATGAAAACGAATGCTTATGATGTTATTCGAAAAAACATTTAACTCGCCAATACCTCCAAACATATTGTTCAGAAACGGTTGTACCACTATTCCAGCAATCATCATAATGGTTCCAAAGACAGCAATTGGTGGAAACCAACCTCTCACCTTTACGCGAGATTTCCCGAAAACAATACCCAAAATAAAAAATGAAATCCAAGGAAGAACTGAATAATAGCCATTAAAGAATAAAAAGCCAACGATGTTAATGGCACTCGCCTCTTGTAGTTTAAACCCTGCGAATGATGGGGAAATAGGGATATCTAAATTCCCCAGTACCGTTGAAAGTAGAACTACCGAAAAAAGTAGAATCTGAAGCATTAAAGAATCCCAACGAATAAACAAAGGGGAAACAAAAAAACAAATTCCTGCGATAATCAAAATATTCGCAGGCCAAAAACCCACAAACAATAAGCCCAATGCGAGAAGGACTAAACCCCTTCTGCTGTAATGACCCATTAACCGGCTTGAGCTCTGCTTTTTTGATTTAAAAGCGAGAGTCATGGTCTACCCGTTTAAAAAAAGGAACAGCGCCGGAAAAAATCCAAACCAAATAAAATAGATTTCCTGCGTGTTTCTGTACGGCGGAGTCGACTTTAGCACATATAAAATATCCTTGAGCACAAATGTTTCATTCGACAATATTGTACCAACAATTGCCAATAGGTAAGAGATTGCTATTCCTTTGATTTCTCTGTTTGAAGACATGCTCAAATATACAATTCGAACCTACACGTTCGGTAAAAAAATGAGCAAGAGCAGCGCAATAGCGAATGTTGAAAGTGCTACTTTCTTTAATTCTGAATCGAGCAGCTGCGGATTCGCGCAGGAATATACTTTTTTAGCATGCACGACAAGTATAGCAAATGGAAGCAAATAGAATGCGTAATGAGAAGTGCTAATGAATACTTCAGCCACCGCTGCGAGGAAAGCAGAACCCAACCAAACGAAATGCAATTTCTTTCCTTTTTCAAAACCTAGCTTCACCACTAATGTGTGCTTTCCTGCCTTCGCGTCTGAAATGTAATCGCGCAGGTTATTCAAGTGCAACACGGCCATGCTCAACATTCCAACGATAACTGTATTCAAAATGGCTATTAAGCCAATCTTTCCCGAAAGGAAATATGACATCGATAACACTGAAACCACTCCGAAAAACAAAAAGACAAACAAATCGCCAAGACCCTTGTATCCATAAGGATTCTTTCCCGCAGTATATTTGAATGCCGCCCAAATAGCGGAGATTCCAACACCTAAATAAAGCCCGAATCCGAGCCAGTTTTTCTTCACCACAAAAACTTCATTCAACAACAAAACCCCCAATGCGAATGCAATGGCTCCTGAAACATAAAGTCCGCGTTTCATTTGTTCTGCGGAAATATTTCCACTTTGAACCATGCGTGCTGGACCTACGCGGTCTTTTCCATCTGCACCGTTTTGAAAATCGCCGTAGTCATTTGCTAGATTCGAAAAAATTTGCAGAGCCAATGCGGTTAATAGAGCAAATACAAAAATCGAAGACGAATAAATTTCAGCCTTCAATCCCGCACTGCCTGCCAAGATCCCTGCTGCCGCTAAAGGAAGCGTGCGCAAGCGCATGGCGGTAATCCAATGTCTCACCATTATGGAAACTTCGGAAATTGTTGAAAATCGGGATCGCGTTTTTCAAGAAAAGCTCTCTTTCCTTCTTGTGCTTCTTCAGTCAAATAATAAAGTAATGTCGCGTCTCCTGCGAATTCCATCAATCCGCGCTGACCGTCAAGCTCGGCGTTCAATCCGCGTTTAATCATTCGAATAGCCAACGGACTTCTTTTCATAATGGTCTTGCACCATTGAACCGTTGTTGCTTCAAGCTCTTCCAACTTCACTACTTTGTTCACCATGCCCATAGCCTCAGCCTCAGCAGCGGTGTATTGTTCACACAAGAACCAAATTTCTCTCGCTTTCTTTTGACCGACTTGTCGTGCTAAATAGCTCGAGCCAAATCCTGCGTCGAAACTTCCCACCTTCGGACCTGTTTGTCCGAAACGCGCATTGTCAGAAGCAATGGTTAAATCACACACCACGTGCAACACGTGTCCGCCACCAATGGCATAACCGTTCACCATTGCAATAACTGGCTTAGGCAGCTCACGAATGCGCTTGTGCAAATCCAATACATTCAAACGAGGCACTCCACGCTCGTCAACATAACCACCAACGCCTTTTACGTTTTGATCTCCGCCGCTACAAAATGCTTTGTCTCCTTCACCCGTTAACACAACTACCGCAATGTCTTGACGCTCGCGACAAATGTCCATGGCCTCAATCATTTCCACATTCGTTTGAGGTCTGAACGCGTTATACACTTGCGGTCTGTTGATCGTGATTTTCGCTATACCTTCATAGAATTCAAATCGAATATCCTCGTAGGTTTTTATGGATGTCCATTGTGTACTCATATCTTTTGTGTATGTTGAAAGAAGGCGTCCAATGCCTTCGGATTATCTTCTTTTGGTGTGAATATTTCCAACACAGAAACATGGCTCTGGTTGAAAAACAAAGGTAACGCTTCATTCAATTCATCATTATTCGCTGCGCAGAAATAATTCAGGCTGTATAAATCTGCAATGCCTTTGATGGACTTGCTGCTATGTGATGTTTCAAAAAACTGTTCAAGATGTTCGGTGTCTTTCGACCCGTCTATGATTCGAAAAATTCCGCCACCGCCGTTGTTAATGACAATGACTTTCAATTCACTTGAAAGGTAGTTATTCCAGAAA
>CAMDFE010000259.1 GCA_945897395.1 Chryseobacterium gleum
GTCTCGAGAATCATCTTCATCTCTTCCTTCGTGTATCCGTTCGATTGGAATACATCGATCTGAGGAATGAGATTCATATCTATCGTGTGCGCATAAGCCTTCTCACCGTCCTTCCCTGCGCGTTCGTTCATCAATTGATCCACAGCAACCTTTCCAGTTCCTGTAACACTTTGGTAAGTTGAAACTACTACTCGTTTAATCTTATATAAGTCGTGAAGCGGCTTTAACACCATAACCATTTGAATGGTGCTGCAGTTCGGATTTGCGATAATCTTGTTATGCGCATTTATGCTGCTTGCATTGATTTCTGGAACCACTAAAGGAATTCCTTCAGCCATTCGCCAGGCGCTGCTGTTGTCTATAACAACGCATCCGGTCTCTGCAAATTTCGGTGCCCATTCCAAACTTGTTTCTCCGCCTGCAGAAAACAAGGCAATATCTGGAGAAGCCGCTACAGCCGTGGCTAAGGAAACAACAGTCCAATCTTTTCCGCAACAAGAAACTGTTTGGCCGACGCTCTTTTCAGACGCAACTGGAATGATTTTATCGTAAGGAAATTTACGTTCTTCAAGAATTTGAAGCATCTTTTTTCCAACCAATCCGGTGGCTCCTACAACTGCAATTCGCATACATATGTTTTTCACGAAATTACTACTTGTGCATTTTAGTTTCGAAAGAATAATTACAAAACATTTCTCATGCACTACAAAAAATTTATTACCCTAGCGTTTGCACTTTCTTCGTGCTCGCCTGTACCCTGTCAAATCAACGATAATTTCAGCGACGGCAACTTCAACATGAATCCCACATGGAGCGGTTCCACTGATGTCTTCGTCGTGAACTCCAATCAAGAATTGCAAGTGTTCAACACAACCGATGGACAGAGCTATCTATCCGCACAAACAAATAACTCGTCCATTGACAACAAGGAATGGCGCTTTACAGTGAAACAAACGTTTTCAGGTAGCGACAACAACCACAGCAGAATTTACTTGGTTGCAAATGGAACCGACTTATCCTTTACTAATTCAACTTCAGGATCGAATGCAACGGGATATTTTCTCAAACTGGGTGAAGCTGGTTCAACAGACGCAATAAAGTTTTTTCGAGACGATGGTCCCTTGGGGATTGTTGAACTTGCTGCCGGAACAGCAGGATTGGTGGCGTCTTCTTTCAACATAAACATTCAAGTTCTAAGAGACAATGTTGGAAATTGGAGCGTAAAAGTTGACCCTTCTGGAGGGCCAAATTTTATTTCAGAATTTTCCATTTTCGACAACGCCTATAATCAGACAAACTTTTTTGGATTGAGTTGCATCTACACTTCTTCCAACGCAACAAAATTCTATTTCGATAATATTTACTTCGGAAATGAAATTCCACCTGCTGTGATCAATACACCGAATGTACGTTCGGTTGTGATCAATGAACTCTACGCTGACCCTACTCCATCGAATGGATTACCCGATGCAGAGTACATTGAACTTTTTAATACTGATACTATTCCGTTCGAATTGACTGGGTGGAAGTTGGTGAATTCAACTTCGGAAAAAACCATTCCTCCCTTTCTCTTGAATCCGAATGAATATGTAATTATCTGTGATGCGAACAACACTTCCCTCTTCCCTAATTCAATAGGAATTTCAGCCCTTACCGCATTAACCAACTCGTTAGACAGCCTGACATTACTCGACTTCAACAACAATGTCATTGATATTGTTTCCTATTCCGACCAGTGGTACAACAGCGCGGAAAAATCTGACGGAGGCTGGAGTCTTGAGCAAGTGAATCCATATAAAATCTGCAGTGGGAAATTGAACTGGTCCGCTTCGAATAATGTCACTGGAGGAACTCCCGGATTTCAAAATAGCCTCTTCAATAACTCTCCCGATACGGAAGGTCCACAATTACTCAGTTGGAATTTGAATCTAGCCAATCAAGGTACTCTCGTCTTTAATGAAAGCATTGACACAACACTTTCCAGCAATTTCATTTGCACCAATACTCAGATTTCGAATGTTCAATTTTCAGAATCCAATACCGTTGTAGTTATCTCTTTCAATGCAAACCTTCAACCCGAAACATTCTACACGCTCACGCAAGCGGCACTTTCAGATTGTGATGGAAATACTTCCAACTTCTTCCTGGAAATTTATCAAGGAAAAACACCTGAATTCGGGGATCTGATTTTCACTGAAATTCTTGCCGACCCTGATCCCGTAGTTCAAGGAATACCTTCTGAGTTTATTGAAGTGTATAATAAAAGTTCGCACACACTTGAACTGCATGGACTCTCAATAAACAGCTGCGTTTTTGAAGGAAGCCTATTGCTTCTTCCGAATGAATATCTTGTTCTTGGAGATGTTACTGAAAGTCTCTCGTTTCTCTCGGTATCGAACAAACTATTAATTCCTTCCTTTCCAACATTAACCAATTCTGGAATGCTTTTAAAACTGAGCATGAACGGAATGCACTTAGACAGCATACGTTACAGCATAGATTGGTTCAACAACAGTTTCAAAGCCAATGGTGGATGGTCGCTTGAATTGTTGAATCCAAATTTACCGTGCAGCACTTCCAATACTTGGCTTCCGTCCGAAAGTGAAATTGGAAATACGCCAGCATTTCAGAACTCGATTTTTTCGCTTTCTCTAGATACTCTAGCTCCTGAATTGCTTTATGTAACAGCTGAGGATAGTTCACTTACTCTTCATTTCAACGAACCAGTTACCCTTAATGGAAATTTATTTCAAGAAGAAAATTTAGTTGGAAATTTTATTTTCGAAAACGCATCGAATGAAATTTTTCTGAGCGGAAATGAATTGCTCGACTCCGCCGTATTCAACTACAGACTTGATGGCGTTTCCGACTGCAGTGGCAATAGCACTTTCATTTCTTTCGATTGGGGATATCCGGAAAATGCTTCTTTGGAAAATTTAGTCATCAACGAAATTCTTTTCAATCCATATGTTGGCGGTTTCGACTTCGTTGAACTTCGAAATACCAC
>CAMDFE010000260.1 GCA_945897395.1 Chryseobacterium gleum
GCGGACTAACCGACACTCAGTTTGAGCAAAATGCACAACAGAGTTTTCGAGCAAGAAATTGGATGAGTATTCCTTGGAACATGATGAATGTTCAATTGGATATTAAGACTTCGGAAAAATTTCAACTTGAAATAAAAACATTTGGATTGCTTGCAACCCGAAGCAGCGTTGGTTTTTTAGACCCGATTAATACCGCCGATGTGATTCTTTCCACAACGAATGATTATTCGGCAAGAAGATTAGACGCCGATAAATATCAGAACATCGGAACGGAATTGCGCGGAAAGTATGAGTTCAAATTATTCGGAAACAAGCAAACACTTGCTTTCGGAGCACGCGCTTATCAAGCGAAAACATTTCGTCATCAGAAAGGAAACGGGACAACCGGTTCCGACTTCAACATGAACATAGATTCATTGGGATATAAAGTGAATTACGTTTTCGGAACGAAGAACTATGCGCTCTTTGCTGAGCAAGCCCTTTATGTTGGTAAGAGAATTTTATTGGTGCCAGGTGTTCGTTTGGAACAAATTGTTTCAAGTGGAAGTGGTTCTGTGAATTACGCAAACGGAGAAATTCCGTTTCAAGAGCGAGCGATTTCAAAGTTGCTTTTCGGTATTGGAACCGAATTTCATTTGAATGAAAAAAATGAAATTTACGCGAATGCTTCTCAAGCCTTTCGTCCAATGACCTTTTCAGAGCTTATTCCTTCAGCAACAACAGATGTTATAGATCCAAATTTGAAAGACAGCGAGGCGTTGAATATAGACTTCGGTATTCGCGGTTCTTGGAAGAATTACATTCAATACGACGCAAGTGTCTACCAGATGAATATTCAAGATAGAATTGGAAGCTACACCCAAAGCAGCGTTCGCTATGTAACGAACATTGGTGCTTCACTTTCGAAGGGTATTGAATTGTATGTTGAAGGAAATGTGCTGAGTGAATTCAAAGGAGGTAAATGTGGAAGCCTTCAGCCGTTTGTATCCATTGCATACAACGAAGCGACATACACCAGTTGGAACGATCCAACTGTTCTAGCGGGATCTTCTTCTGACCGAACCAATAAAATGGTTGAGAATGCGCCAAGAAGAATTCAACGTTACGGTTTGACGTATAAGTTGAACGGATTCAGTGCGACTTATCAGTTGAATAAGGTAAGCGAAGCGTTTGCAGATGCAACGAATTCAATTTTGCCTTCTGTTGATGCCAAATCAGGGCTTATACCAGCATACAGCGTGAGCGACTTGAGTTTTGGATACAGCGGAAAAGAGAATTATACCCTTCAATTGGGAGTAAACAACCTCTTCAACGAAAGTTACTTCACAAGAAGGGCCGGAGGTTACCCCGGCCCTGGATTATTACCTTCGAACGGAAGAACTTTCTTCTTCACCTTCGGGATTCAGATTTAATTTTAGATTAATCTGATGTACAATAGAATAATGTTTGTTACAATTTTGAATTGAGAAGTCTTCCCGATTCAATAAGTTTTTTTAGAAGGGGAGAACGTCGCATGGCTTCTAATAAATTCAAATGTCCCACGTGGTGCGTGTCGGTGCCAATGAAATCAACCAAGTCAGCTTCAATCAAGCGTTCTGAAATGCGCTTCACCCCTGGGCCATAATGACCGGTTAAGCAGTTCGTGTTAATCTGAATATGAATTCCACGGTCTGCCACTTCCTCGTATTTCGAGAAGTTGGTGTGCCAATATTCGTAACGTTCTGGATGCGCAAGAATGGGCTTGTATCCATTCAATTGCAGATTGAAAACAGCGCGTTTGTAATTGATCTGCTCGGTGTCGAATGACAATTCAAACAAAACGTATTTATCTCCAAAACTCAAGATGTCATCTTTCGCAATGAGCTCTTCGAAATGCTCATCTACGTAGTATTCTGCAGCAGCTTGAAATTCAACATCAATTCCGCGAGCTAACAATTCCGCTTTAACCAGGGCTTCCTTTTCACGAATTATTTCGGTCGTGTTTTTATACATGTCCCAAAAAATATGCGGAGTGGTAATGAGCTTTTTGAAGCCCATGCTGTGCAATGCTGAAATGAGTTCAATGGAATTTTCCATATCCACAGAACCATCGTCAATTCCCGGAAGCAAATGGCTGTGCATATCGGCAACAATAGGAGAGAAGCTTAGTGCTTCATCCAATTGAGGATTTTTCTTTTTGAAGAGGTTTCCGAATGCCGACATTTTTCTAATTATTACTCGCTAAGATAGCTCAATCGAATCGGTTGTTTTAGTTTATATTGAAACGGAATCCAACGCGGAACCAACGTCCAGGCATTTCAATGTACCCTTGATCAATGTATTTTCTGTCCAGCAGATTAGTTACATCGAAATTCATTGGAATGTTTTCATTCAATTTCCACATTCCACGGAAATCAAACACGGTGTAATTTGTTCCCGTGAATCGTTCTGTGTAACGCACGGTTAAGTTTGTGCTTAACGTTTTTGTAATATTCTGACGGTATTGAAAAGTAACGCGATGTCTCGCGTGATATAAGGCATATTTGCTTTGCACATCGTTTTCCGTTCCGAGCTGCGCATCTAGGTATGTGTCATTCAATTTTAAAGTCACTCTTTCACCAATCATCCAATGTAAATTGGCATTCACTCCCAAGAAATTAACCGTGGTGAAGTTGGAAGGCGTCCAGTTATCACTGGTGTTTGAGCGCGTGTAGTTGATGGCGGTGGATACGCTGCGATAAAATCCGCTTGCAGTAAAATTCAATCTTCCAAATTTCTTGAGCCCGAGTTCGAAGTTGCGCGCCTTTTCAGCTTGCAATGAATCATTTGAATTGTTTCCAGGGCCGGTGTAATAAAGCTCTGTATATGAGGGCAGGCGATTACCGGTTCCCACGTTAGCGAAGATGGCTGATTTGTTTGTGAAGTGGCGAATGGTTTCAATGCCAGAGAAGAAACTTACCCCATTGGCCGTGTTGTATTGCGCATTAACGCCTAACGTAGTGTTGAATTTTCCAAGCATAAAGCGCT
>CAMDFE010000261.1 GCA_945897395.1 Chryseobacterium gleum
CAATCTTGCTGCTCTGGATTTCTTGATTATTTACTCAATGAAATTACTCTGCTGACGCAGAATCATCCTTCTTCTTTCTTGTCTTTTTAGGCTTTTCCTCTGCATCAACTTCGGTTGCCTCAATTACATCTGTACCGCCTTCTAGAGCAACATCATCAGTTTTCTTTGCAACACCACGACGAGTGCGTTTCTTCGCAGTTGCCTGCTCAACTTCATTACCGTAAATGGTGTTGAAATCTACAAGTTCCATCATACACATTTCTGCGTTATCTCCTTGACGGTATCCCGTGCGAATGATACGCGTGTAACCTCCTGGTCGAGTCGCTATTTCCGGAGCGATTGCACGAAATAATTCGGTAACAGCTTCTTTGTTTTTCAAATAACTGAAAACAGTTCTTCTGTTGTGGGTGCTGTCGGTTTTCGACTTAGTAAGAAGTGGTTCCACATACTTTCGCAAAGCTTTTGCTTTTGCAAGAGTTGTCGTAATTCGCTTGTGCTCGATAAGTGAGTTAGCCATATTAGCTAGCATTGCACGACGGTGCTCTGCCTTTCTACCTAAATGGTTATTCGTTTTTCCGTGTCTCATAATTGTACTTTCTACTACTGATTATCAGTAGGGGTTAATCTCTATCCAATTTATATTTTGCAACGTTCATTCCGAAGTGCAAACCTTTGCTTTCTACTAATTCTTCTAACTCTGTAAGAGATTTCTTTCCGAAATTACGGAACTTCAACAAGTCATTTTTGTTGAAAGAAACCAAATCACCTAAAGTTTCAATATCAGCAGCTTTCAAGCAATTCAATGCACGCACGCTCAAGTCCATGTCAACCAATTTGGTTTTCAACAACTGACGCATGTGTAAAGAACTTTCATCAAATTCTTCTACTTCGCGCTTGATTTCTGTTTCAAGCGTGATACGCTCGTCACTGAATAACATGAAGTGATGTATTAAAATTTTAGCAGCCTCTTGAAGAGCATTCTTAGGTGTGATTGAACCATCACCTTGGATTTCAAGGATTAGTTTTTCATAGTCAGTCTTTTGTTCTACACGGAAGTTCTCTACAGAGAATTTCACATTGCGAATTGGAGTAAAGATTGAATCAATGAAGATTGTTCCAATAGGTGAGCTAGAAGTTTTGTTTTCTTCAGCCGGTCTGTAACCACGTCCCATGCCTATAGCAAGATCAATGCGAAGCTTTACTTTAGGCTCCATGTTACAGATAACTAAATCTGGGTTCAACACTTGAAATGCAGAAGTGAAGTTGCTTATATCACCAGCCTTGAATTGCTCTTGACCGTTGATACTAATAGAAACTTTTTCGTAATCTGTACCCTCTATTTGTCGCTTGAAGCGAACTTGCTTCAAGTTAAGGATGATTTCAGTAACATCTTCCACAACTCCTTTGATAGAGGAAAACTCGTGATCTACTCCTTCAACTTTGATTGAAGTGATAGCGAAACCTTCGAGAGAAGAAAGAAGGATACGACGTAATGCGTTTCCAATCGTTATTCCGAAGCCTGGTTCCAGAGGACGAAATTCGAAAGTACCTGTAAAGTCATTGCTTTCTAGCATTACGACTTTGTCTGGTTTTACGAAATCTAATATAGCCATTGAGTTAATTTTAAATTAAGGATTATTTAGAGTACAATTCGACGATTAATTGCTCGCGAATGTTTTCAGGTATTTGAACACGTTCGGGGAATTTCATGAAAACTCCTTCTTTATTAGAATCGTTCCAAGCTAACCAATCGAAATTATTACGGGTAGCTAAAGCCATAGTAATAGATTCAAGTGATTTAGATTTTTCACGAACTGAAACACGATCTCCAGGACGTAACTGGTACGAAGGGATGTTTACAACATTTCCATTTACCAGGATATGGTTGTGAGAAACCAATTGTCTAGCACCGCTGCGCTTTGTAGCAATTCCTAAACGGAAAACAGTGTTGTCGAGACGTGATTCACACAATGCTAATAGGATTTCTCCTGTAACACCTGGACGTGCTGAAGCTTTTTTGTACAAGTTAGAGAACTGACGCTCGAGTATACCATAAGTATATTTCGCCTTCTGCTTTTCAGTTAACTGAATTGAGTATTCGCTTTGTTTTGCGCGACGTTTGTTCGGACCGTGTTGTCCGGGCGGAAAATTACGCTTCTCTAGTCCTTTATCAGGTCCGTAGATTGCTTCACGAAATCTTCGCGCAATCTTTGTTTTTGGGCCAATGTATCTTGCCATTTCTTTTTCTTCTAAAAATTAGATTCTTCTTGCTTTTGGAGGGCGACAACCGTTATGAGGTAGTGGAGTCGTGTCTACGATTTCCAATACTTCAATTCCAACTGTGTTAATGGTGCGGATGGCAGATTCTCTGCCTGCTCCTGGTCCTTTAACAAACACCTTCACCTTTCTTAGACCAAGATCGTGGGCTTCTTTACCGCATTGCTCTGCAGCCATTTGAGCGGCGTACGGCGTGTTCTTTTTAGAACCACGGAATCCCATTTTCCCTGCAGACGACCACGAGATCACCTGTCCAGAATTATTGGTTAAACTAATGATGATGTTGTTAAACGTGGACTGAATATGGGCTTGACCCATAGCTTCCACCACCACATTTTTCTTTTTCTTTTTTTCTACTTTGGCCATTTCTCTTGCCTTAGCTTATTGATTATTTAACTGCTTTCTTTTTATTCGCAACTGTCTTACGTTTTCCTTTACGGGTACGAGAGTTGTTTTTGGTACTTTGACCACGAAGGGGCAAACCAGATCGGTGACGAACACCTCTGTAGCAACCGATGTCCATTAATCGCTTAATGTTCAATTGTGTTTCAGAGCGCAAAGCACCTTCTACTTTCAATTCTTCGGTAATGAAATTACGAATCAAACCTAGTTCTTCGTCGTTCCATTCTTGAACTTTCTTATCATAAGAAATTCCAGCCTGTTCCAAGATTCTACGTGACGTCGAACGCCCTATTCCGTAGATGTAGGTGAGTCCTATTTCAC